>JBKJSO010000277.1:0-2808 GCA_046595835.1 Acidimicrobiales bacterium
GGGAGATCGGTGCCGCCGGCCAGGGCGTCGGCCAGGAGGTCGAACAGGCCGCGGCAGGCGACGGGCGAGAGGCCCACCACGACCACCTCGGGGAACCCGAACCGGTCGTCGAAGCCGATCGTGTAGGCGTAGCGCGGGAAGGGTGGGTCGAGATCGGCTTGGGGCGGCACGGCGTCGAGGGCCCAACCCTCGCGCTCGAGCATGAACAGCACCTTGTCGCGGTGGCTCATGTCCCGATCCGGGAAGACGTCGTCGCCGCTCACCGGGTCAGCCTGTCAGACCGAGGGATCGCGCCGTCGCTTGATTGTTGACCAGGTTGGTCGGGTATCATGTTCCCCGTGCAGATCGTCGGCTTCCCCAACCCCGTCAACGAGGTGTCCTCCCGGCTCGTCGCCACCGGCGTGGTGGCCCTCTCCGTCGCCACGATCGCATTCGACGTGCGCTGGCTCACCGTCCTGCTCGCCTATGGCTTCGTGGCCCGTGTGGTCACTGGTCCCAAGCTGAGCCCGCTGGGCCAGCTGGTGACCCGCGTCATCACGCCCGCGCTCCCGGTCGAGCCCCGTCTCGTCCCCGGCCCACCCAAGCGCTTCGCCCAGGGCATCGGGGCAGCCTTCACGATCACGGCCGCGCTGCTCACCTTCGGCTTCGGTCGGTTCGATCTGGCGCAGGTGGTGCTCGGCGTGCTCGTGGTGGCGGCCTCGCTCGAGGCCTTCGCTGGGATCTGCCTCGGCTGCAAGGTGTTCGCGCTCCTCATGCGGGTCGGCGTCATCCCTCCCGAGGTCTGCGAGGCCTGCAACGACATCTGGGCGCGTCGCCCCGAGCGGGTCTCCGCCGGCGTCGCCTGACCCGCCCAACCTTGGTTGGTCAGGCCAGGGGGCGGTCGGTGGGGGCGATGATCGAGGGTAGGGCGGTGTCGCCCATGAGGTAGCGGTCGACGGCCGCCGCGGCGCTGCGGCCTTCGGCGATGGCCCACACGATGAGGCTCTGGCCGCGGCCCATGTCGCCGGCCACGAACACGCCCGGGACACTGCTCTGGAAAGAGGCGTCGCGGGCCACGTTGCTGCGGGGATCGAGCTCCACGCCGAGCTCGTCGATGAGCCCGTCCTTCTGCGGTCCGAGGAAGCCCATGGCGAGCAGCACGAGCTGGCAGGGGATCTCGGTGTCGGTGCCCTCGATCTTCTCGAAGCGACCTTCCCGCAGATCCACTTCGTGCATGCGCAGCGCGCGGACCGTGCCGTCCTCGTCGCCGAGGAAGCACTCGGTGTTCACGGCGTAGACCCGGTCGCCGCCCTCCTCGTGGGCGGAGGTGACCTTGTAGCTCATTGGGTACGTGGGCCACGGGTTGGCATCGGGGCGACCATCGACCGGGCGAGGGAGGATCTCGAGCTGCGTGACGGAGCGGGCACCGTGGCGATGCGAGGTGCCGAGGCAGTCGGCCCCAGTGTCACCGCCACCGATGATCACGACGTCCTTGTCCTTCGCGGTGATCGGCACGTCCTCGACGGCGAGGTCGCCCTGCTGGGCCCGGTTCGACCAGGGAAGGAACTCCATGGCCTGGTGGACGCCGCCGAGCTCGCGGCCGGGGACGGGGAGGTCGCGCCACACCGTGGCGCCGCCGGCGAGGACGACCGCATCGAAGTCAGCGTGGAGCTGGTCGACCGTTACGTCGATGCCGACGTTGACGTTGACTCGGAACTCGGTGCCCTCGGCCTCCATCTGGGCGATCCGGCGATCGAGGTGGCGCTTCTCCATCTTGAACTCCGGGATGCCGTAGCGCAGGAGGCCACCGATGCGGTCGGCTCGCTCGAACACCACGACGTCGTGCCCGGCGCGCGTGAGCTGCTGGGCGGCGGCCAGCCCGGCTGGGCCCGAGCCGATCACGGCCACCCTCTTGCCGGTGCGGGTGGTGGGGGGAAGCGGCACGACCCAACCCTCCGCCCAGGCGCGGTCGACGATCTCCACCTCGACCTGCTTGATCGTCACCGGATCCTGGTTGATGCCGAGCACGCACGCCCCCTCGCAGGGAGCAGGGCACAGGCGGCCGGTGAACTCGGGGAAGTTGTTGGTGGCGTGCAGCCGCTCGATGGCGTCGTGCCAGCGGTCGCGGTAGACGAGGTCGTTCCAGTCGGGGATGAGGTTGCCGAGCGGGCAGCCGTAGTTGCAGAAGGGGATGCCGCAGTCCATGCAGCGCGAGGCCTGCACCTGGAGATGGTCTTCGGGGAACTCCTCGTACACCTCCTTCCAGTCGAGCAGGCGCACAGGCACCGGCCGTCGGGTCGGCGTCTCCCGACCGTGCTTCAAGAACCCCTTTACGTCACCCATGTCGTCCCGTCGTCCTATCCGTGGGCCGCGGCCATGATGGCTTCGTCCACATCGAGCCCGTTCTCCTCGGCCAACTGCGCAGCCGCCAGCACCCGCTTGTAGTCGCGGGGCATCACCTTCTTGAAGCGCCGCACCTCGCTGTGCCAGCGATCCAGCAGCCGGGTGGCCACCGTCGAGCCCGTGGCCTGTGCGTGGCTGCGCAGCGTCTGTCGCAGCCACTCGCCGTCGTCGGTGTCGAGCTGCTCGAGGTCGACCATCTCGGCGTTGAGGCGTCGGAAGAAGGTGTCGTCGGCGTCGTACACGAAGGCGATGCCGCCCGACATGCCCGCACCGAAGTTCCGCCCGGTGGGGCCGATCACCACAGCTCGCCCGCCGGTCATGTACTCGCAGCCGTGGTCGCCCACGCCCTCCACCACCGCGGTGGCCCCCGAGTTGCGCACGCAGAACCGCTCGCCGACGATGCCGCGCACGAACGCCTCGCCGCTG
>JBKJSO010000291.1:0-4397 GCA_046595835.1 Acidimicrobiales bacterium
TATATAGGATCGCTCCATGGAGCTCCCCGAGGACACGGTCGACGACCTGATCCGCCGCCTTCGCCGAGTGGAGGGTCAGGTGCGGGGGATTCAGCAGATGCTGCTCGACCGACGGGACTGCCGAGACGTCGTCACGCAGCTCTCCGCGGCCAACAAGGCCCTCGAGCAGACCGGGTTCGTGCTGGTGGCGGCGGGGCTCACCTGGTGCCTGGCGGACCCAGAGCGCTCGGTGGCCGAGGGCTACCACCTCACTGACGTGCAGAAGATGTTCACCAAGCTGGCGTGAGCAACGTGACCAAGGGACGCTCCACGATGTTCCTGCGCCAGTACGACCTCGCTTGCCTGTCGCTGTACAGCTACCTGGTCGGCGACACCACCACCGGACGTGCCGTCGTGGTCGATCCCCAGCGCGACGTCAGCGAGTACCTAGCCGACGCTGAGGCCAACGGGCTGCACATCGAGCGCGTGATCGAGACGCACTTCCACGCCGACTTCCTCTCCGGGCACCTCGAGCTGGCCGAGGCCACGGGCGCGGTCATCTCGTATGGCGACATCGCCACCACCGAGTTCCCGATGGAGCCCCTCGTGCACGGGCAGCGCCTGTCTCTCGGCGAGGTCACTTTGGAGATCCGCCACACGCCCGGCCACACGCCCGAGTCCATCTCGATCGTGGTCTACGAGCGGCCCGACGACGAGCCCACCGCGGTCCTCACGGGCGACACGCTGTTCATCGGCGACGTCGGCCGCCCCGACCTGCTCACCTCGGTGGGCCGCACCGCCGACAGCCTCGCCCGTGATCTGCGCCGCTCCCTGCAGGAGCAGCTGCTCACCCTCCCCGACACGACGCTCGTCTACCCCGCCCACGGGGCGGGCTCTGCGTGCGGCAAGCACCTCGACGCGGCGGCGTCATCCACGATCGGTGAGCAGCGCGACACGAACTACGCGCTGCGCCCGATGACCGAAGACCAGTTCGTCGATGTGGTGACCGAGGGACAGGGGGTGGCACCGCTCTACTTCGCCTTCGCCGCCGACGCGAACCGTCGCGAGCGCGAGCTGCTCGACGACCACGAGGCACCCGTCACGCTCACCATCGACGACGCGCTGGCACTCGGCGAAGACGGTGCCGTCCTGCTCGACACCCGGTCCCCGGAGTCGTTCGCGTCGGGCCATGTGCGAGGGTCGATCAACGTGGGTCTCGATGGCCGCTTCGCGGAGTACGCCGGCGACGTGATCCGCCCCGGCCAGGCAGTGGTGCTGCTGGGCGACACCAGTCGCGGAATCGAAGCGAAGGTGCGCCTCGCTCGCATCGGGTTCGACGACGTCACGGGCGAGGTACCGGACATCGAGCGCGTGCTCACTGGGCGACCCGAGCTCGCCAGAGCAGCCCGACGACTCCCTGCGACCGATGTGGCGACGTGGTTGGCGGACGCGCCCGACCTCCAGATCGTCGACGTGCGTCACCCCGGCGAGACCGCAGTGGGTGGGACGGTGCCCGGCGCCAAGCTGGTGCCTCTGCCCCAGCTCCTCGATCGCTTGGACGACCTCGATCCCGACACGCCGACGATCGTCTACTGCGCCGGCGGGTACCGATCCTCGGTGGCCGCGTCGACGCTCCGGGCCCATGGGTTCACGACGGTCGCGGACATCATCGGCGGCTACGGAGCCTGGGCCGCCGCCGCGTCCGGTACCGCCTGACCTTGCGCGCGCTCCTCGCCTCGCCCCTCGGCTTCCTGGTCGGCGTGTCCTAGCGCTGGCGTTGGCCCTCAAGCTCCCGATGCCCCAGGCCGTAGCCCGCGGCTCATCGGGTGACTCCGGCAGGCGGGCTGAACTGACCCGGGACTGACTGTCACACCCCCTATCTAGTGTGGGTGGCATGTTGTTGGCGGAGATCCATCAGGATGTGGTGGCCGAGCGGGAGCGCTTGGGGGTGCTCGTGCGCCGCCTCGACCCGGATCTGCTGCCCGCCTCCCAGGCGCCGGCGCTGTGGCAGGAGTTCGAGCTGATCGCACGGCAGGCCGCCGCAGCCAAGGCACTGCTGGCTCGCCGGGTGGAGGACTCGCACCGCTGGGCCGGGGAGGGTTTCGCGTCGCCGGCGGAGTACCTGGCCGCCAGGGGCGGCACCTCGCTGGCCGCGGCCCGCAGCGAGCTCGAGATGTCCAAGGCGCTCCCGGCGCTGCCCGTGGTGCAGGAGGCGCTCGTGGGTGGCGAGGTATCTGCTTCGCAGGGGGCGCTGATCGCTGACGCGGCCAAGGCCAACCCTGGGGCGCAGTGCGATCTCATCCAGTCCGCTCGGAGAGACAGCTTCAAGGAGCTGCGTGATCGGGCACATCGGGTGAAGGCCGCCGCCGACCCCTCTCCGGAGGAGACGCAGCGTCGGATCCACGAGGCGCGACGGCTCCGCGAGTTCGTGGATGCTGAGGGGGCCTGGAACCTGCACATGCGCGGCACGGTCGCTGATGGCGCCAAGGTCCACGCCGCACTCCAGCCAGTGATCGAAGGGCGCTTCCGTACGGGCCGATCGGCCGGCACCCGCGAGTCCGGTGAGGCGCGGGCGTTCGACGCGCTGGTCCACCTCGCCACCCGCGCCGGTGCTGGTGATGGAAAGCCGGGCCGGTACCTGGGGCTGATCCGCTGCGACCTCGCCGCGTTGCAGCGTGGAGCGGTTACGGGCAGCGAGGTGTGTCAGATCGCCGGGCTTGGGGCGGTCCCGGTGCACGTGGCGGCCGACCTGCTCGGCGAGGCCACCTGGAAGCTCATCCTCACCAAGGGTGTCGATGTCGCCAACGTCACCACCCTCAGCCGCAAAGCGAGCGCCGCGATGCTCGCCGCCCTCCAGTGGCGCTCACCGGTCTGCTCGGTCGAAGGCTGCGGGCGCACGATCCTCCAGATCGACCACCGCCTCCCCTGGTGCGAAACACGCCACACCACCCTCCGCGAGCTGGACGCCCTCTGCCCGCACGACCACGCCCTCAAGACCCACGAAGGCTGGGAACTGGTCGCCGGCTCGGGCGTGAGGCCGTTCGTGCCACCAAATGACCCCCGCCACCCCCGCCGACACGGACGGCCCGAGCCACCAGGCGACCCACCGTGAGTCGGGAGGCGGCTCTGCGCTGCCTGCGACGCACTGGGCGCCATGGGATTCACGCGCCAGCTGCTCTGGGTGGTGGACGGAAATGCTCGAGCACGCCGGCTCTACGAGTCGGAGGCATGGGCACCCGACGGGTGCCCGAAGACGGGCAAGGCGCTCGGCTCCGTTGTGGAGGTCAGGTACGAGCGCAGCCGGCCCTGACACTGGGGCTCACTCCTTGGCGAGCTCCGCCTTGGCGGTTGCCTCGATGTCGGCGCGGTCGGGGCGGCTCTGGATGTCGAAGGTGACGCGGTCGATGGTGCCGGTGAAGGGGAACGGCGCCTCGTAGTCGTCCACCACAGGTGAGAGCGCATCTCGGCCGACGTCAAGGCCGGTGGAGCCGAGCATGCGCACGATCTTGGGGATCTCGATGCTCGCCAGGTCGGTGCCGTCGACCCCGATCGACAGGGTGCCGCCCTTGCCGGAGCGCTGGAAGTGTGCCGCAATGGCGTGTGCGCCGGACAACGGTGGCAGCGGCGCCGTGACGCGGTGGTGGGTGCCGAGCGCGTTGTAGTCGAAGTGGAGGTTGCCCTCGAGCACGAAGAACGAGTGGCCCACGTTGTGGCTCCCGCGCGCGTAGATCACGCCCTGCACGCGTCCATCTGCCCCCCCGGTACCACCCCCGTCGGCCACGTTGACCTCCGCAGTGATCGTCCAGGTGCGGCCGCCCAAGGGCGGAGCGGCGTCGGAGGGGATGTGGGCGAGGGGCGGGTAGTACACGTACGTCTTGCGGTCGTGCACGGTGCCGGGGTGGGGCGTGCCGCCGAAGAGCTCGATGGTGCGGTCGTCGAGCGGGAGCACCCCGTGCTGTCCGGCCTCCACCCACCACGCGTCGATGAGCTCCCGGAGCTTCTCGGGGTGCTCAGCGGACACGTCATGGCATTCCGAGAAGTCCTCGTCGAGGTGGAACAGCGCCCACTCGTCGTCGTCGATCGGCTGGCCCTGCTCGTGGTACGTCGAGATCTTCCAGCCATCGGCCCAGAGCCCCCGGTGACCCATCTGCTCGAAGTACTGGATCGAGCGCGGTGCCGGCGCCGCGGGGTCGGCGAAGGTGGCCGTGATCGAGGCTCCGTGCATCGGGATCTGCGGCACGCCGTTGTGTTGGTCGGGCGCTGGCGCTCCCGTGATCTCGAGGATCGTCGGCGTGATGTCGACGGCATGGCAGAACTGGGTGCGGATGGCCCCGGCGTCGGTGATGCCGTTGGGCCAGTGGACGACGAGCGGGTCGCGCACGCCCCCGCCGTAGGTGTTCTGCTTGTACCACCGCAGC
>JBKJSO010000141.1:0-4979 GCA_046595835.1 Acidimicrobiales bacterium
AGGACGACATCACCGCCGGCGACGGCGCCAAGCACGATGTGCTCGATGGCAAGGCGGCCGCCTCCACGCGGACGACCTGCAACATCTTCGAGCTCCTCGAGCGCAACGGCGTGCGTACGCACTTCGTGGATCGTGTCGACGACGTCACCTTCCGGGCGCGCAACGTCGAGATGATCCCGCTCGAGCTCGTCGCCCGCCGTTACGCCACCGGCAGCATTCGAGACCGCTTCCCCGACCTGCCCGACGGCGCCGTCTTCGCCGAGCTCATGTTCGAGATCTTCGAGAAGGACGATGCCAGTCACGACCCGCTGCTGGCCTTCGACTTCGCAGCGGGCGTCCTGCGGCGGCACGTGCCCAACAAGCAGGCGGCAGAAGCGATCGGCCCGGACAGCAAGGCCGGTGACCTCATCGCTGAAGAACCGCTGGCAGAGAGCCGGTACGCCGACGTGTCGCCGGAGCTCATCGCCAGCCTTCGGCGCTGCACCGTCTCGGCGTTCGAGGTCATCGAGGAGGCCTGGAAGCAGCACGGCGGCGTCTACATCGACGTCAAGATCGAATGCGGGCTCGACCGCGAGACAGGCGACCTCCTGGTGGCCGACGTCATCGACAGCGACTCCGGTCGCTTGCGCTTCGGCGACGTCGACATGTCCAAGCAGTCGTATCGCGACGGCACGGCCACCTTGCCCGAGCTCAAGAGGAAGTTCGACGAAGTCGCCGCCCTCACGGACCAATTCGTCTGAACCATCCCCCCACGCCGGGTGGAGGCACGGCGATGCGCATGACGGGAGCGGTCGAATCGGTTCGCGGCCGGACGGGGAGGCGGGGGACACTGGCCCGATGGGTGATCTCAACCTGCCTATGGGCCAGCGCATCGTCGTGACCGGGCTGCCCGGCTCGGGGAAGAGCACCTTCTCGAAGGCGCTGGCGGCGAGGACCGGCCTGCCCCTCATCCACCTCGACCTCCACTTCTGGAAGCCCGGGTGGGTTGCACCCTCAGATGAGGAGTGGCAGGAGAAGCAGCGCCGCATCCTCGCCGGCGACGCCTGGATCGCCGACGGCAACTACCACGAGACGCTCGCCCTCCGCCTCGCACGGGCCGACACCATCGTGGTGCTCGACACACCCTGGCCGCGGTGCTCGGCACGAGCTGTGGTGCGCGGCCTGCGGGACTCGGGGGGCCAGATGCCCGACGGGTGCCCCGATTCGGCGTGGCGACGACTGCGCGACGAGCTGCCGCTGGCCGTGCGCATCTGGCGTCAGCGCCACGTCGAGCCGGCGCGCGAGCGCGAGATCATCTCGCAGCACGGGCAGCACGCGGCGCTGCACGTGCTCAGGTCCAAGCAGGCAGCCATCGAGCTCCTCGGCCGGACCGACGTCCGGCGCCTGTCAGCCGACGACGGCTGACGCCTTGGTATCGGTCACGAGCTCGGACGCTCTCGGCATCGGTGCGGGCACTGTTGTCGAGTTCGAGCGAAGTGACGACAGCATCATCGTGCGGAAGGCGACTCGCGGCCCGACACGTGGAGATCAGCCTGGTGTGGCCGGGTCGAGGACCGGGCGCTCGCCGCCTTCGTCGAACCAGACCTTCCATGGATCCTCGAACCACGTGCTGTCGTGGTCGAGCGGATGGAAGTCGGCGCGCCGGTAGTCGCTGACCCGGCGGCGGAACCGCTTCGAGAACAGCGGGTTCCTCGGTAGACGCCGCAGGCTCGCCATCAGGCCACCCGGCCCGAGGCTCCAGGAACGCGGGTCACGCACGACGCCGAACGCGGTGTGGGAACCGACGATGAAGACCAGCGCCATCCCGGCGATGGTCATCGCCCGGCGACGGGTCTGCTCGTCGCCCCCGATGGCCTTGTAGACGTCGAACGCAACCGACTTGTGCTCGCTCTCCTCGATGGCGTGCCAGGCCCAGATGCGGAAGAGCCCGTCGTGGGCGAAGCGTGACTGGAGGTGGCGATCGGTGAGGAGCTGCTCGGCCATGGTCGCCGTGTAGTGCTCGAGCGCGGCCGTGAGGGCGAGCTTGAACATCGGGGGCGGATCGATCTCACCCCCGGCGAACGGGTTCTCGTCCAGGACGCCGAGCTTGTGCAGCAGTCCGACGAACTTCTGCGCGTACGGCGGGAAGGCCTCGTCGTTGGCGAGCATCCGCTCGACGTGCTTGGCCCGGTAGCCGAGGGCGTCCAGCTTGTCGTTCAGCTCTCGGTGCTCGCGTCCGTGCACCGACTCCTGGCCGATGAACGCGTTCACCTGCTGGCGCAGGTCCGGATCGGTGACCTGATCGCGATAGTGCTTGACCGACTCGACGAACATCTCCTCGCCATCGGGGAACACGCCCGAGAGCGCAGCGAGCAGGTGGCTCATGATCACGTCGCCGTCGGTGGCGAAGTCACGGTCGAGGTCGGCGAGGCCCTCCTCGAAGCGCACCCGGCGGACCGGGAAGCGGCGATCCGGGTCGCTCGTCTGGCGGTCGATTGCGGTGGTGTCGGACATGGTTTCCCAGTGGCGTCGAGAGAAAGGACAACTCCGTGAACCGTATGTTACTGGTGGTAACATCTGCAACCCGCACGGTGTTCACCGAGACGGCAGCGATGGTTCGCTCGCGGGCAAGCGAACAGGGCTCAACCCGAGGCTGGGCCGGAGGTACCCTGCGGGTTCGAGCGATGGGGACCTGCGGGAAACAGATGTCAGCTACCGAGAGCCAGCGCACGCGAGTCGCCGGGAGGGGTGTCGCCGTCGCTGTCCCGAACCGATGGTCGGCCGGCGTGTTCGCAGTCGCGCTCAGCTGTCTCATCGTGTCGGGTTGCGGCGGTGACGGCGACACGAGCCCTTCCGCGGCCGACCGCCCGGCCTGCCTCACAAATGACGGTGGCCTTCCCGGGATGCGCACTGGGCAGGCGCCGTGGGCGCCGGAGCTCGAGCACCTTGGCGAGCGCCTCGACCAGATCGGGCTGCCGCGCCTCACCCAAGAAGGCGTGGCACTCGACCTGCACGTCCATCTCTCTGTCGAGGTTGAGGGCACCAAGGTCAAGATCCCGTCCTCGATCGGGCTCAATGGCAAAGAGGTCGGGGGCGGCAAGATGGTGAGCGGCTTCGTCTCGGCGATACACACCCACGATGACTCCGGCCTGGTGCACGTGCACTCGCCCGAGGTCCGCCCCTACACCCTCGGCCAGCTCTTCGACGTGTGGGGCGTGACCCTCACAGAGGCGCGGATCGGCGGCTACTGCGTTGGCGGCGGGCGGAAGCTCACGGTCGAGACCAACGGCGAGACGGTCCCTGGCGACGCTCGCGAGCTGCAGCTACAGGACGGACAGCGGATCGGCGTCACCTACGGCGACGGGTAGCCGACGTCTCGTGACCCACGATCGGGGTGCGGCCGGGCTTCAGCGGTGCGCTCGTACGCGCACCCTCGATCTGGAGACAGCATGGATGGCGGCGAGGTCACATCGTCCAGCCGGCGGGGGCGCGGGGGTCGGGGGCGTAGGCGCAGTACGCGCCGGTGCGGATCGTTCGCCCGAGGTGCTCCCCGAGCGCGGGATGGTGCTCGGCGATCCGAGAGATCGCCTGGCGGACGGCCCGGGTCACCCCGACTCGCGCTCGCTCGGAGGCTGAAGCCGCGGGTCGGGCCCGACCACCCAGGCCGAAGGCCCGTGCGAGCTCTTTGACGAGGAAGTCACGCTCCGCGTCGGCTTGCGCGGCACGCTCGTCATCACCGAGGGCGATCGCCTCGTCGATGTCTTCCTCGATCTCGACGAGGCGACGGCGGTACGCCTCCTTCGCCTGGGGGTCGAGCATCGCGCCGGCATCGCCGAGGGCCGACCTGGGCACGTCGCCTGTCCCCGACGATGCCGTACCGGACTCCGCCGCGACGAGATCCAACACGTGCAGCTCCCGGCCGGGTGCCGCGAGGAGTCGGGCGAGATACCGCATGCCCTTGAGGTCGTGGACCCGCTTCTTTTGACCGTCAAACGCGACCAACCAGTAGTCGCCCTCGCGGCGGAAGACGTTGCCCCCAGCATCCAGAGCTTGGGCGGACGCCGGCGGCGTCTCGGGCGGTTCGGCCTCGATTCTGTCGAGGATCGTACGGGCCGTCTGCCGCTCCAGCGTGGCCCGGTGCTCGCTCCCTCCGGCGACGTAGGCATCGCCAAGCCCCATGCGGGCGCGGGCCGCCTCGTACGGCGCGCCGACCTCGTTCCAGAGGCTGACCGCGTCGGCGAACGCCAGCTCCGCCCCGGCCACGTCACCCTCGGCGAGTCGCACCCGCCCTTGGGCGGTGGCGGCGCTGGCCACGAGGGCCTTGCTTTCGAACCGGGCCGCCACCAACCCGAGCTCGTCGGCGGCGTCCCGGGCCTGGACGAGGTTGCCGGCCGCCACCTCGATCTCCACCTGGGCCGCCAGGATCGGCGCTCGCTGCAGGTCGTTGTTGGGGGGTCGCTCCTTCGAGGGCACCTGCGCCGGACGGTCGAGCGCCTCCCGGATGGACGCGACCGCAGTGGCCGTGTCTCCCTGGGCCAGGCGCACGAGCGCGAGGACCGGCTGAGGGTCCCACCCCGCTCCGTGCGCAGCCAGGAGGGCCTCCTCGGCCCCGGCCAGGTCGCCCTTGTGCAGTCGGATGCGCCCCAGCTCGCAGAGCGGCCAGCCGAGCTCGCGCCGCAGGTAGGGCCGCAGCTCGTCGCACGCGACCAGCGCCTGGTGCTCGGCCTCATGGCACGAGCCGCGCAGCCGCAGGATCTCGGCTCGGTGGACACGGCAGCGGCCATGGAGGCTCCCGACAGCACTGGTCTCCGACCATCGTTCCATCGCCTCGGTCCACTCCTCGGCGACGTCGTACAGCGCGAGGCCCTGCAGGGCACACACCAGCTCGCAGTAGACGACCCCGGTGGACAGCGGATCCAGGTCACCGGACACCGTCGCCACCCCGGCTTCGTCGAGCATCGCGAGACCCTCGCGAACATCGCCACCGAGGATGAGCAACC
>JBKJSO010000086.1:0-2993 GCA_046595835.1 Acidimicrobiales bacterium
GCGCAATGCCGCCGAGTGGACCACCTTCGTCGTCTCGGGCCTCGTCCTCGCCGTCATCGCCGGGCTGGTCGCGTCGCAGATCGGGGCCACCGATGCGCCTCCGGCGCCCATGGTGGAGGTCGTCGGCGAACCCCGGGAGGTGGACGGCGGCTACGAGGTGGACGCGGAGCTGCACAACGACGGAGGCGCCACCGCCACCGACGTGCAGGTGGTCGCCGAGCTCACCGTCGGCGGCGAGACCACGGACGCCGAGCAGCTGATCGACTTCCTTGCTGCCGATGAGGCCGAACAGCTCGTCTTCCGCTTCCGGGACGACCCCGAGGAGGGCGACCTCGAGCTGCGGGTGGCCAGCTACTCCGCCCCGTGACCGCGCTCAGGCCGCGTCGTCGCCCGAACGGGCGCGGAGCCATCTGACCAGCAGCGCCGCGCGCACAAACGCGGTGGCGGCCACGGCGAACATCAGCGCCTTGCCGGCGGGGGCATCGATCACCACGAACAGACCGACGGAGAGCGCGACAACCAGGCCGATGATGATGAGGCCGACACGGACCTTGATGGGGTCGCGCTCGTCGCGGGTGGGGTCGGTCATGCCCCCATCATGCACCGACGACGCGCCGGGCGGATCGCCGTTCAGATTGCAGACAGATTCATGACACATGCCCGGTGCAGAGTCGAACACATCGGTTCACGAAGGAGACACGGCCATGTGACAGCACATCCATAAGTTCAGGATCGGGTCAGACACCGTCGTCGGGCCGTCCGAACCGTGCCTGAAAGGAACCACATGTCACCTCGTCCCCGCACCCGAACGCCCGGAGGCTGGTCGTTGCGCGCCAAGGCCCTCGCAGGGCTCTCGGTGTCCGCCGCCGCGCTCCTGGCCCTCCCGGCTGCGGCCGGCGCACAGGATGCCGACCCGGTCGCCACACTCGGCCACCAGGTCAACCTGCTGTGGGTCGTGCTCGGCGCCGTGCTCGTCATCTTCATGCAGGCTGGCTTCGCGCTCGTCGAGACCGGCTTCTGCCGGGCCAAGCACGCCACCCACGTGGTGAGCACGAACTTTGCCATCTTCGGGCTCGGCTTCGTCGCCTACTACCTCGTGGGCTACGCCTTCATGTTCGGGGGCTACTCGTTGCCCCTCGTGGGCTTCGACCATGCCCCGGGTGGCGCGCTGATCGGCAGCGGCCACTGGGTGTTCCTGTGGAAGGGGGGCTTCGCCCTCACCGACATGGTCGGAGTCGGCGGCGCGGGGGCGGGAGCGCTCGGCTTCTTCCTCTACATGGTGGCCTTCATGGACACGACGGCGACGATCCCCACTGGGGCCATGGCTGAGCGCTGGAAGTGGTCGGCCTTCGTGGGCTGGGGCCTCTTCTGCGGCGGCATCTACTACCCGCTCTTCGGCGCCTGGACGTGGGGCGGCGGCTGGTTGGCCCAGCTCGGCAACTCGCTGCACCTCGGCTATGGCTACGTGGACTTCGCCGGCTCTGGCGTCGTGCACGCCGCCGGCGGCGTGGCTGGTCTGGCTGGAGCGCTCGTCCTCGGACCCCGCATCGGCAAGTACAACGCCGACAAGAGCGCCAACACGCTCCCGGGCCACCACATCCCGATGGCCATGCTCGGCTGCTTCATCCTGCTGTTCGGCTGGTTCGGCTTCAACGCCGCATCCACCTTCGCGGCGACCGACGTGCAGTTCGCCACGGTGGCGGCCAACACGGCACTCGCGGCAGCCTTCGGTGCGGTCAGTGCGATGTTCTGGATGATGAGGACCACGGGCAAGCCGGATCCGGGGATGATGGTCAACGGCATGCTGGCAGGCCTCGTGGCGATCACGGCCCCATGCGCCTTCGTCGACCCGTGGGCAGCTGCGGTGATCGGCGCCTCGGCAGCCATCATCGTGATCCTGGCCGCTGGCTTCATCGAGCGGCGCGGCATCGACGACCCGGTCGGCGCCATCGCCGTCCACGGCATCGGCGGCACCTACGGCGTGCTGTGCGTGGGCATCTTCGCCAACGGCTACTACGGCGCCGGGTGGAACGTCACCACCGAGGGCAAGATGTTCGACTCCGGCAAGGGCGTCGTGGGCATCCTCGGCGGCGACTTCAGCCTCGGCCTCGGCCAGCTGGCAGCGCAGGCCATCGGCGTCGTCGTGCTCTGGACCGCGATCCTGGGCGTGGCCTTTGCCTTCTTCAAGATCCAGAACGCCGTGATGAAGGGCGGCATCCGCTCCCTCGAGGCTGACGAGATCGGCGGCCTCGACATCCCGGAGATGGGTGCGCTGGCCTACCCCGAGTTCGAGTTCGCCATCGAGAGCTCGGATCCCGAGATCGGCGAGCGCCCGCTCGTCGGCACCTCCCGCAGCGCCTCCCACGAGGGGCACGATCAGCCCTAGGTCACCGCGGGCCGATCCGGCCCTCAGACACCGCTGGGCGGGCACGGCTCCACCGTGCCCGCCCAGCCCGTTCCCACCTGCTGACGCAACCACCACGACCACCATGGACATCGCCGAGATCCTCCGTCACATCCTCATCGTCTTGATCGCGGCCAAGGTGGCCGCCGAGGTGGCCGAGCGCATCGGCATCCCCGCCGTCGTCGGCGAGATCGTGGCGGGCGTCGCCATCGGCCCGTCGCTGCTCAACGTGGTCGGGAGCGGCGGGGGCGACGAGGTGCTCCGAACGCTCGGTGAGCTCGGCGTGATCCTCCTCCTGCTCGACGTGGGCCTCGAGATGGACCTGCGGGAGCTCGGCAAGGTGGGCCGCACCTCGTTCCTCGTGGCCACCGTCGGCGTCGTGGCGCCCATGCTCCTGGGCATCGGCGCCATGGAGCTCATGGGCGAGAGCTTCAACACCTCGCTGTTCATCGGCGCCGCCCTCACCGCCACGAGCGTCGGGATCACCGCCCGCGTGTTCGGCGACCTGAAGGCCCTCGCCACCACCGAAGCCCGGATCGTGCTCGGTGCCGCGGTGGCCGACGACGTGATGGGCCTCGTCGTGCTCACC
>JBKJSO010000110.1:0-3130 GCA_046595835.1 Acidimicrobiales bacterium
ATCTGCGCCTCGTCGGGTGGACGGTCGCTGTTCTTGGCAAACAGGGTGACGCCACCGGTGGCCACGGGGAGGGCGCAGAGCAGATCACACACGTCCACAGTCTCTCCTACGCTCCGCTGTTGGCGACGCCCAAGCACCTCCACCGCATCACGCCCGCATCGAAGGTCCCGTTCGCGTCACTCGACCCCGACGACACGAGCGCCGCCCCTGGCGACAAGAAGGAGACGGTGAAGGCCACCGCCGCGCTCGTCGAGCGGCTCGCCCAGCTCCAGGAGCTCCTTTGGGCCAACGGCACCCACCGGCTGCTTGTGGTGCTCCAGGGCATCGACTCCTCCGGCAAGGGGGGCACCGTGGAGCACGTGCTCGGCGCCGTGAACCCTGCCGGCCTGCGCGTCACGTCGTTCAAGGCGCCCACGAGCACCGAGCTGGCGCGCGACTACCTCTGGCGGGTGCACGCCAACGTGCCGGAGGCCGGCCAGATCGGCGTGTTCGACCGCAGCCACTACGAGGACGTCCTGGTCGCTCGGGTGGAGGGCCTCGTTCCCCAGGATCGCTGGGAGCGCCGCTACGAGCACATCAACGCGTTCGAGCAGCTCCTCGCTGACGAGGGCACCACGATCGTCAAGCTGTTCCTGCACATCTCGCTCGACGAGCAGAAGGAGCGGCTGCAAGCCCGCCTCGACGAACCCGACAAGCACTGGAAGTTCAACGCGGGCGATCTCAGCGTGCGGGCCAAGTGGGCGGACTACGCGGCCGCCTTCGACGACATGCTCGAACGCACGAGCACCAAGCACGCGCCCTGGCACGTCATCCCGGCCAACGCGAAGTGGTACCGCAACTGGGCCGTCGCCACGATCTTGGTGGAGGCCCTTGACGGCCTCCACCAGTCGTGGCCGCAGCCCGAGGAGGACCTCTCCAAGATCGTGATCACCTGAGCCCGATCACCGAGCCCACCTCGATCGCGCCGAGGTGGCACGCGTGATCACGCGCGTCTCGGCAGATCATGGTGACTGGTCTGCATCACCACGCCTCCGCGAGCAGGCTGGCGAAGATCGCTTCGGGGTCGGTGGTGATCCCGTGACGGGTGAGCCAGGTGCACATCGTGGTGACGTCGTGGTGGAGCAGGTCGAAGCCGTGGGGGTTGGTGACGAGATCGACGGCCTGGGGGAAGTCGATCAGCCAGAGGCGCCCCTCCCACCACAGGATGTTGAAGGGCGACAGGTCGGCGTGCACCAGGCCCGCCCGGGTGAGCCGCCTGAGCTCCTCGAGCAGCTGCTCGTAGGCAACCTCGACCTCCGATGCGCTGAGGCGGGCGTTGACCAGGCGCGGCGCGGCGCCTCGCTCGTCGCCGATCAGCTGCATGAGCATGCCGTCGCCCGTGAACTCCACCGGGTACGGGACGCTGACGCCGGCCTCGTGGGCGCGCACGAGCGTGTCGAGCTCCTGGCCCGGCCAGCGCTCGGCGAGCACTCGCTTGCCGTAGTCGGTCATGCGCTCGACGGCTCGCTGCTCACGGCTGCGACGGAAGCGCCGACCCTCGTGGTACACCGTGTCGTTGGTGAAGCTGCGCGCTCGACTGAAGCCGAGCGCCTCGAGGTCGCCCTTGCCTACCTTGGTGGGGCGATAGCGCTTGTGGGCGAGCAGCACGCGCTGCCCCGCCTCGTTGCGGCGCTCGACGATGAAGACCTCGGCCTCCTTGCCCGTCCTCAGCAGGCCGAGCACATCGTCGACGATCAGGGTCTGGCCGTCGGTGAGCCACGCCGGTGCGGCGCGGCCGGGGTCGTGCTGGAGCACGGGTCCTCCTGGGGTTGCGAGCGATCAGGGTCAGGTGGTCCCAGACGGCTCGCAGGGCACGCTCGACAGCTGCTCGGTCAGCAGGAGGTCAGCGCGCGGAGCCGTGGGGGCGGGCGACGGGTGCAGTCATGTCGTCAGGCCTCCTTTGGCTCGGGCCCGGCCGGAGAGCGGGCGTTCCGGGAGCATCGCGCCGAACGGACCGGAAGGGAAGCGATTACCTCTGGCCCTCGTGTCCGATGCACACCGTGCGTCGAGGGGGTCCGACGCGAGCTGGCCGGCCGCTCCCCGCGACTCACGAGATCATCCGCCGCGGCCGGGGTCGGGAGCGTGCCATCGTGGACAGGTCGCTCGGCCGAGCTGAGGTCGACTGAGATCGAAGCCAAGAGGGGGCACCGTGGTCGCGAAGGGTTCTGCCGGCTCGAAGACGAAGCGCCGCGTCGACATCGTCCCCCACACCCACTGGGACCGCGAGTGGTACTCGCCGTTCCAGACGTTCCGGCTGCGGCTTGTCGACCTGCTCGACCAGCTCCTGCCGCAGCTCGAAGCCGACCCGTCCTACGCCCACTTCCTGCTCGACGGGCAGATGGCGGTGGTCGACGACTACCTCGCCGTGCGTCCGGGCGCCGAGGAGCGGCTGCGAGCGCTGGCGATGACCGGTCGGGTCGCCATGGGTCCCTGGTACGCCCTGCCCGACGAGTTCCTCGTGTCGGGCGAGACCCTCGTGCGCAACCTCCAGCTCGGCCTGCGCGTGGCGGCCCGCTTCGGCGGCGCCATGGACGTGGGGTACCTGCCCGACATGTTCGGCCACGTTGCGCAGATGCCCCAGCTGCTGCGGCTGTTCGGCTTCGAGCACGCCGTCGTGTGGAGGGGCGTGCCGGGGGGTGTCGACCGAAGCGGGTTCCTGTGGTCGGCGCCCGATGGCTCCACCGTGCGGGCCGAGTACCTCCCGGTTGGCTACGGCAACGGGGCGCTCGTGCCCGACGACGCCAAAGCGCTCCTGCGGCGCATCGCCGAGTTCGAGGAGGAGCAGGGCGACCTGCTGGTGGGGCCGATCCTCTGGATGAACGGCACCGATCACCTGATGCCGCAGCCGTGGCTCGGCCGGGTCGTCGCGGAGGCCAACGCGCTGTCCGGGGACGACGGCGACGGCTACGAGCTCCACATCTGCTCGCTGGCCGAGCACGTGCAGGGCGCTCCCACCGACGGGCTGCCGTCGTGGGCCGGCGAGCTGCGATCCGGGGCGCGGGCCAACCTCCTCATGGGGGTGGCATCGAACCGCGTCGACGTGAAGCAGGCGGCGGCCGTGGCGGAGCGAGCGCTCGAGCGGCTGGCCGAA
>JBKJSO010000177.1:0-8838 GCA_046595835.1 Acidimicrobiales bacterium
CCGGGCACGATCCCGCACTCGTAGGGCGAGCGCTTCGCCACGGTGGACGCGCTCGGGGCCAGCAGCTTCGACGCGAGGATGCTGAGCGCGGCGAAGAGGATGGCCAGCACGGCCAGGGCCACGACGGGGAGGTACTGGCCCATCTCGGTCAGGCCTTCGTGGTGGCCGGCACCAGGCCCCGGACCTCGGCCACACGCTGGTCACGGCGGTGGAGCTGCACGCACAGGACGCCGAACATGATCCCGGAGAAGATCGTCAGCATGGCGCCGGGGAACCGCTTGTCACCGAGGTCGCGCTCCATGATCACCGACACCACCGGCTGGCTGGTGTCGACCTTGGGCGTGGGCGGCGGCTGACCCGGCTCGGCCTCCTGCACGACGACGGGCTGCACCTGGATGATGGCGTAGCGCGGCGGGTGCGTCAGCTGCACGAACGTCGTCTTGAACTTCTTGTACAGGCGGTCCCACCGGCTCGGGTCGTCGGGCAGGCGGGCCTTGCCGCCGCGCTCGAACGAGTACACGGTGAGGTAGTCGTCGGCCGAGTCGATCTGGAGGTCTTCGTCGGGGTGCTCGACGAAGTGCTCGTCGACGGCCGCCTTGGCCTCGCCGAAGCTGGGGTTCGACTCCTGCAGGATGTGCCACCCGCCCAGGGTGGGCTCCACCTCGTCGCGCACGGCGAGGTAGTCGTCGCCGGTGAGGTCGCCGAGCTCCTCGTGACTGGGCATGGCGCTGGTGTCGAACCCGTGGGCGAGGTCGAGGGCGGCGTCGTCGGTGCCGGGGTAGACGGTCTCGGTGACCACCCAGCCAGGGTCTTTGCCGAGCATGCCGATGCTGCCGTACATCCACCACACCCCGCCCATGAGGGTGAGCCAGCCGAAGAGGGCGGCGGAGGCCAGGAGGAAGCCGAGGCGCACGCCGACGTTGGTGACGAGCAGCAGGTACACCGAGCCCATCAGCACGATGATGCCGACGGCGAGGGTGAGGAAGCCGCGCAGCTGCGGGTCCCACGCGATCCCTGCGAGGGTGTGGACCAGCATCGCTCAGGGCTCCTGGGTGGTGGTCGGGCCGCCGGGGGCGGTCGTGGAGGTCGTGGACGTAGACGACCCTGCGGACTCGGCATCGGGCTCCGCACAGCCCTCCACGGCTTCGCCGCTGAGGGAGGCTTCGTAGCAGGCCACCGCCCGGAGCATGCCGTCGGTGAAGAGGCCGTCGTCCTCGGTGTCGGTGTTGGGGTTGTCGCCGAGGCCGGGCATCCGGCCGCTGCCCTGGCCGCGCTGGCCGTAGAGCACACCGAACTTCGAACCGTCGTGGAGGAACTTGATGAGGTCGTCCAGGGTGAGGAACTGGCGAGGCACGACGGGGTAGCGCAGCGAGAAGCCGAAGGCGCCGGAGCCGTCGGGGAAGCCGGCGTAGTCGCTGAGGTCGGCGTCGGTGGGCTGCTGCGACCCCTTGACGATGGAGGCGCCCTTGGTGTGGCAGCGCGCACAGGAGTAGGCCCCTCCGGCGGCGCCGGTGTCGAGGCCGAGGTTGAAGATGATCTTGCCGACGGCGGGATCCGTGTAGTCGATGAAGGCGCCCTCGGCGAGGCCGAGCTCGTCGCGGATGATGGCCTCCGCCTCGGCCTTGGCCCCGTCGGAGGTGAGCTGGATGGAGCCGAGGTAGGCGATCAGCTCGTCGATCTGCTGCTCGGTGAGCGGGCCGCCGCCCGCCGCACCCCACGCCGGCATGGGCGTGCCCGGCCGGCCGTACACGAGGATGTCGCGCACCTCGTCCTCGCTGAAGCGCGAGAGCACGGTGTTGAGCGCCGGCGCCTGCCAGGACACCGACGCCACGAACTTCGCATCGGTGTCAGAGAGGGTGTACGGCGCCACACCGCCGGTGCCGCCAGCGCCGTGGCAGCCGGCGCAGTTGTACCCGCCCTCGGCCGTGGGGGCGAAGAGGCGCGATCCCCGGCGGACGAAGGTGGCGTCGAAGTCGGCGATCGCCCCCTCCTGCCGCGACGGCTCGTTCAGCCAGTACATGGGCAGGCCGACGGCCACGACGGCCAGCAGCACCAGCCCCGTGGACAGGGCCCGCGTGAGCCGCGGTCCCTCGAGGCCTTCGTCGTCGAAGTAGGGCTTGCGGTTCGGGGCCAGCTCGATCTCGGAGGCGACCTCGTCACGGCCGGCGCGGATGTTGGTGGCGACGTACCAGACGAAGCCGATCCCGGTGAGCACGGCGATGACCGCGCCGATGGACTTCACCGTGCTGGCGGCCAGCACGGCAGAGGACAGATGGACCATGTGTCAGTGACTCCCGCCGCCGACGCAGTGCGGCCCTTCGGCCTCTTGCCCGGTGGTGTTGGTGCCGATGGGTGGACCGGTGATGATCACGCCGGTGTTGACGCTGATGGAGCTCTTGGAGACGGTGATCGGGAAGCGGTCGAGGCCACGGGGGGCGGGGCCGCCCTTCTTCTCACCGTTGCGGTTGTACTGCGAGCCGTGGCACTGGCACTCGAACCACTGCGACGTCTTGCACTCGGGCACGCGGCAGCCGAGGTGCACGCACTTCTGGTAGAGCGCCGTGTAGCCGGCCTCCATGCCGGGCAGCTCCGCGCTGTAGGCCTTCCGAGCCGCACCGAGCGCAGCCGCGGGGTAGTGGGTGACCCACATGCGACCCTCGGGGTAGTAGGCGAAGCCGGCGCCTTCAGCGATCTTGGCGTCGATCGACGCCGTGCTGCCGAGGTTGATCACCGAGCCGAAGCCGCCCCCGAGCTTGGGCCAGAGGAAGGCCAGCACGGAGGCGCCGAAGCCCGCCAGCCCGAGGCCGAAGAACGTGATGATGCCCCGGTTGAAGAACTGCCGACGGCTGACGGCCAGCACCTCGGGATCCGGCGGCACCCAGGCCACCGGCGGCTTGGCGTCGATGGTGGCCAGCGCCTGCGACGCGTCCCGACGCTCGATGGCGGCTGCCGCCTCGACCTGCTTGCCGGTGACGGTGGCGGCAGCGGTGTCGCTCGGCACGACGGCGCCGCGGTCGCGCTTGCGCGTCTCGCGGGCCAGCGCGCCGATCACCTCGCCGGTGTCCCGGCGACGAGCAGAGGCGAACAGCAGCACACCAGCCAGCACCACGAGGGCGGGGATGGCGATGAGCAAGGCGGTGGTGGTCTCCATGGCGGCTACCTCACAGCTCGACGAACAGCCCGTTGTTCCACGGGAAGATGAAGTTGAAGCCCGGCCCTCGGAAGAAGGTGCCGATGAGCACGAGCACAGCCCAGTACATGAGGAACACGGTGAACAGCGACACCGCGAACTTCCGGTCCTCGGGCTTGTTGCTCGGGTTGCGATCCGTGTATGGGGCGAGGATCAGGCCGACCAGCGCCATGCCCGGCAGCAGCACGCCGGCCACCATCGGGTGGAACCACTTGAGCAGCTCCTGCAGACCGAGGAAGTACCACGGCGCCTTCGATGGGTTGGGTGTCTGGTTGAAGTTTGCCAGCTCCAGCAGCGGGGCGTTCACGAAGATCGAGAAGACCAGCAGGAACGCCGTGCAGGCCAGCGCGGCCACGAACTCGACGACGAGCAGGTGGGGCCACACGTGCACCTTGTCCTGCGGCGTGGCCTTGACGTCCTGGATGGAACCCGACTTGACCACGGTGAGCAGGCGCTGGGTGTGCCCACCCGGGCCAGCGGTCACCGGGGGGGCAGATGTGGAGGGTGCCGTGGCCGTGGCGACAGCGCCGCCACCGGAGGCGGCCACCTCAGTGGAGGCCTCGCCGCCATCGGCCTTGGCCTTGGCGGCCTTGGACCGCTCGAGGAGGTGGGCGGGGATCTTGCTCTCGGCCTCGCTCTTGGGCGCGTCGGCCGGGGCGGCGGCGCCAGAGGAGGCGGCCGCCTTCTGGCGGGTGCGCAAGGACGGCGGCATCTCCGGGCCGCTGTAGATCGAAGGGACGAGGCCATGACTGAGATCCCGGAGCACCTGCGCAAGCGAGCCGAGGAGGCCCGCAAGAAGGCCGCGGCTTCGGCCGCCTCGGCGGGTGACGCCGCCGCCGATGCCCCCGCGGCCGGAGCTGACGCGCCCCCGAGCGAGGCCGAGAGCAAGATCCCGGCCCACCTGCTCGAGCGCTCGAAGGCCGCCAAGGCCAAGGCCGCCGGCGGCGATGCCTCCACGGAGGTCGCGTCGAGCGGCGGCGGCGGTGTGGCCACGGCCACCGCACCCCCGGTCACGGCGGCCCCGCTGGCCACCGGTCCGGGCGGCCACACCCAGCGGCTGCTGACCGTCGTCAAGTCCGGCTCGATCCAGGACGTCAAGGCCACCCCGCAGGACAAGGTCCACGTGTGGCCCCACCTCCTCGTGGTGGAGTTCGTGGCCGCCCTGGCCTGCACCGGGTTCCTGCTGGTGTTCTCGATCTTTGTCAACGCGCCGCTGCTGGAGCTGGCGAACTTCAACCAGACGCCGAACCCGTCGAAGGCGCCGTGGTACTTCCTCGGGCTCCAGGAGCTGCTCAAGTGGTTCCACCCGATGGTGGCCGGAGTGCTTCTCCCGGGCATGGCCCTCGTCGCACTCATCCTGGCGCCCTACACAGACCGCAACCCGAGCAACAAGCCCGAGAACCGGAAGTTCGCCATCTCGCTGTTCACGGTCTTCCTCATGTACTGGTCGGTACTCGTGCTCATCGGCACCTTCTTCCGAGGACCGGGCTTCAACTTCATCTTCCCGTGGAACGTCGACCTGTTCGTCGAGCTGTGAGGTAGCCACCATGGAGACCACCACCGTCCTGCTCATCGCCATCCCTGTCCTCGTCGTGCTCGCCGGGGTCGTCCTGTTCGCGTCGGCGCGCCGCCGCGACACCGGAGAGGTCATCGGCGCCCTCGCCCGCGAGACCCGCAAGCGCGATCGTGGCGCCGTCAGCCCGACCGCGGTGGGCGACGCCGTCGTCAGTGGCAAGCAGGTAGAGGCCGCCGCCGCCATCGAGCGGCGGGCGGCATCACAGGCGGTCGCCACCGTCGACGCCAAGCCGCTCGTGGCCTGGGTCCCCCCCGATCCCGAGGTGCTGGCCATCACGCGGCGGCAGTTCTTCAACCGCGGCATCGTCGGCTTCTTCGCACTCGGCCTGGCCGGCTTCGGAGCATCCGTGCTGGCCTTCCTGTGGCCCAAGCTGGGCGGCGGGTTCGGCTCGGTGGTCAACCTTGGCAGCACGGCGTCGATCGACGCCAAGATCGCCGACGGCCAAGGCTTTGCCTACTACCCCGAGGGCCGCATGTGGGTCACTCACTACCCCGCGGCGGCACTCGGCAACGCTCGCAAGACGTACAGCGCCGAGCTGCCCGGCATGGAAGCCGGGTACACGGCGCTCTACCAGAAGTGCGTGCACCTCGGGTGTCGCGTACCCGAGTGCAAGACGTCGCAGTGGTTCGAGTGCCAGTGCCACGGCTCGCAGTACAACCGCAACGGCGAGAAGAAGGGCGGCCCTGCTCCCCGTGGCCTCGACCGCTTCCCCATCACGATCTCGGGCCGCAGCGTCAGCGTCAACACCGGTCAGATCATCATCGGTCCACCCATCGGCACCAACACCACCGGGCAAGAGGCCGAAGGCCCGCACTGCGTCGGTGGCGGGAGTAAACATTGATCCACATGCTCTCGTCCGTGCTGGCGGCCAGCACGGTCAAGTCCATCGGCGCGGTCATCGCCGTGCTCACCGGCATCGGCTTCGTCTGGTACGTCGCCACCAACATCCGGGCAGGTCGCGGCGAGGTTGCCGCGGAGATTGAGCTCGCGCCCAACCGCAAGCCCTACTACGACGATGAGGGCCTCGAAGGGCCGCGCCTCACGCGGGCCCTGTCCACGGGCCTCGTGCTCCTCACCGTGGTGGCCGTCGGCCTGCCGCTCTACTGGCTGAACGAGCCGTCGCGGCAGCAGGGGGCGATCGCCGACTTCGACCAGACGTTCGTCAACCGTGGATCCAAGCTCTTCGCGCCGACCGCCGAGGGCGGGTACAACTGCGCAGGGTGCCACGGCGCCGGAGGCGTCGGTGGGGGCGCTCCCTTCACGCTCACCGACACGAACGCCAAGTTCGTGGCGTCGGTCACCTGGCAGGCCCCGGCGCTCAACACCGTGCTCCTGCGCTTCAGCAAGGACGAGCTCCGCGACATCCTCGTATACGGCCGACCCGGCACGCCGATGCCCGCGTGGGGCGCGGCGGGCGGTGGTCCGCTCACGGCCCAGCAGATCGACGAGCTGGTCGCGTACCTCGGCTCGATCCAGCTCTCGTCCACCGACGCCAAGGCCCAAGCGGAAGCCGCCATCCGCAAGGACCTCGGTCTCCCCGACGGAGCGTTCATCGACTACGCGGACCCCGCCGTCGGCAAGGTGATCTTCAACCTGGGCCTCGACCAGGGCACCGCTGGCGGCGCCTTCTCGTGCGCCCGGTGCCACACCAAGGGTGCATCGATCGTCAAGGGGTCCCAGGAGCCGACGACTGCAGATCTGAGCGACTACGCCGGCTTCCAAGACGGTGCGGGCGCCTTCGGGCCGTCGCTCCGCTACCCGGTCGTGCCCCGCCAGTTCCTCACCGTCAAGGATCTGATCGAGTTCCTCCACAAGGGTTCCCAGTTCGGCATCCTCTACGGACAGCGCGGCCAGGGCAGCGGCCGGATGCCTGGCTTCGGCGACAACCCGGACGACAAGGACGACCCCAACGACGACGCCGAGGGCGACGGCATGTTCAGCGACGGCATGATCCGGGCCGTTGCCTGCTACGAGGCGACGCTCAGCGGCGAGACGGTGCCCGACTGCGCCGCACCGCTCGCGCAGTCCGCCGCGTCCACCACCACCACGACCGGAAAGCCCTGACCGATGTTGCTCCACACCCTTGCCGGCATCGCCTGGGACCCTCAGATCCGCGGCTTCCTCGCGTTCGCGGTGGGCGTGGTGGTGCTGATGGGCTCCGTCTACCTCCTGCTGGTCACCAACGTGGGTCTGCGGCTCGGGTTCCTGCTCGCCGCGACTGCCGTCTTCGGATGGCTCACCATCATGGGCGGCATCTGGTGGACCTACGGCACCATCGGCATGCTCGGACAGATCAACCGGTGGGAGGTGCAGGAGGTGGTGTACCCGGGCCTGCAGAACGCGGGGCTCCAGGAGGCTCGCACGCTCAACACCGCGAACCTGCCGGCTCCCGAGAAGCTCTCCAAGCTCACCGACGAGCAGCTCAGCGCGATCCGCAAGGACCTCGAGACCCCGCTCGGGGGTTGGCGGCTCCTCCCGGAGTCGAATCCGAGCTTCGGCGAGGCCAAGGCCACGGTCGACGAGTACTTCGTCGAGCACCCTGACAAGGGCCTCGGCATCGCGGCCGCCACCGACTACGTCTCCGTCTACTCGTTCGAGCGGGGCGGCAAGGCCCGTCTGCCCGAGCACCCCAGTCGGATCGACCGCATCGTGAAGAAGCTGAAGACCACGTTCGTGCAGCTCAAGCACCCGCCTCGTTACGCCATGATCCAGGTGCAGCCGGTCGTGAAGGAAGAGCCGGTGCCCGGTGAGCCTCCGCCGCGCCCGGTCGCTGACCACTCGAAGCCCGTGGTGTCGGTGATCATGGAGCGCAACCTCGGCGATCGTCGGTTCCCCGGAGCCATGCTCTGCCTCTCGTCGGGCATCATGTTCGCGGTGCTCTGCACCCAGCTCCACCGGCGGGACAAGCTCGTCGCCGAGGCGCGCGCGCTGGTCCCGACGACCGCGGAGCCCTGATCGGCTTGGGCCAGTACCTCCCCGTCGTGGCCCTGGCCATCCTGGCCATCCTCTTCGCTGCCCTCAGCCGCGTGGCATCCGGGCTGCTCGCCCCCAAGGCATCCACCGTCGCCAAGCGCTCGCCCTATGAGAGCGGCATCGTGCCGGGCCGCGAGACGCTCGAGCGGTTCCCGGTGCGCTTCTACCTGATCGCGATGATCTTCATCGTCGTCGACATCGAGATCATCTTCCTCTACCCGTGGGCCGTCATCTACCGCGACCTCGGGGGCTTCGGCCTCGTTGAGGTGCTGCTGTTCGCGGTGGCCGTCTTTGTGTCGTTCCTCTATCTGCTCGCCAACGGAGCGCTCGACTGGGGCCCCGCCAACAAGGCGCGGCGCCTCTCACCGATGGTCAACGCGGCGCGCACGTCGGCCACCACCGTGAAGCGGGTCGGCCTCGAGGGCCGCGGTGCGTCCAGCGACGGCCCCGAGGTGGCGGCCTGATGGGCTGGGACGTCAGCGAGGGCCTCGCGGGGCTCGACCACAACTTCCTCACGGGCAAGCTGGAGGACCTCGTGAAGTGGGCCCGGCGCATGTCGGTGATGCCGGCCACGTTCGGCTTGGCCTGCTGCGCGCTCGAGATGATGGGCGCCGGCGGACCGCACTACGACATCTCGCGGTTCGGCATGGAGACCTTCCGGGCGTCCCCCCGTCAGGCCGACCTGATGATCGTCGCCGGACGGGTCAGTCAGAAGATGGCCCCCGTCCTCCGGCAGATCTACGACCAGATGATGGAACCCAAGTGGGTCATCAGCATGGGCGTGTGTGCGAGCAGTGGCGGGATGTTCAACAACTACGCCCTCGTGCAGGGCGTCGACCAGATCGTGCCGGTGGATGTCTACGCCCCCGGGTGCCCTCCCGGGCCTGAGACGCTGCTCCACGCCATCAACACGCTGCACGAGAAGATCCGCGACGGCGAGCTCACCCGTCGTCCCGGCACCGGGCTCGGTCTCCACGTGGCCCAGCTCGACGGTCAGCTCGACGACCAGCCCGTCGCGATCTCCACCCCCGGGACCCGCTGATGGCCGACGGCCCCGACATCGACGACGCACCCGCGCCCGAGGTCACCTCGCCGGCCC
>JBKJSO010000212.1:0-12373 GCA_046595835.1 Acidimicrobiales bacterium
TCGCGCTGGCCAACTCGTTGTTCTTCGACCTCGACCCCCACGACGCCCGCTGGAAGGTGTTCCTCTACCTGGCCCTCACCATGGCGCCCCTCGCCGTCGTCGCGCCCTTCATCGGACCGCTGCTCGATCGGTCCCGCGGCGGGCGACGCTGGATGATGGTGGGCGCCCACGGCGCCCGCGCCCTCGTGTGCTTCGTGATGCTCAACGACCTGCACAGCCTCCTGCTGTTCCCCGAAGCCTTCACGGTGCTGGCCCTCGGCAAGTCCTACGGCGTGGCCCGCAGCGCCCTCGTCCCGACCGTGGTCAACAGCGACACCGAGCTCGTCGAGGCCAACTCCAAGCTGCAGCTGCTGTCGGGGTTGGCCGCTCCCGTGGCCGGCGTGCCTGCCGCGATCGCCTTCCTCATCGGGGGCTCACCCGCGGTGCTCGGCGTCGCCATGGTGACCTACCTGGCGGCCATGGTGGCGGCGCTGCGGGTGCCCGCCACCCAGGTGGCCGAGGCGCCGGCCACACCAGCGGAGACGGCCGAGCTCCACGGGATCGGGATCGTGCTGGCGTCCTCCGCCATGGGGTTGCTCCGCGGGATGGTGGGCTTCCTCACCTTTCTCCTGCTGTTCGACCTCCGCGCCGAGCCGACCTGGCACATGGGGCTGGTGCTCGGCTTCACGGGCATCGGCGTGCTGCTCGGATCCCTGGCCGCTCCCGCCCTTCGCCGGGCCATGCCCGAGGAGCGGATCCTGCTCACCGTGCTCGCGTCGACGGTGGTGCTGGCGCTCGTGTCGGCCCGCCTCGGCAATCTCGCGGGCGCGGCCACGATGGCCGCCACGATCGCCGTGGCGTCGACGTGCGCCAAGCTCGGCTTCGACTCCCTCGTCCAGCGCGACGCGCCCGACGCCAACCGGGGTCGTTCGTTCGCTCGGTTCGAGGTGCGCTTCCAGCTCGTGTGGGTCATCGGGGCCGTGATCCCGGTGCTCACCTCGGTGCCGCTGCGCCTCGGCTTCCTGATCATCGCCGGCACCGCCGGCTTCGCGCTGTTCTCCTACCTCGCCGGCCAACGCGCAGCGCACAGGCGCCATTGAGCGTCGGCCTCAGTCGGCGTCGAGGTCGAGGCGGGCCAGCCAGAGGCCCGGGGCGTCGACCTCCGAGGGGGTGGGGAGGTGGGCGGCGTCGACCCAGAGGCGCTGCAGGCCGTCGTCGCCGGCCCGTTCGAGGACACCATCGACGAACGCGGAGCCGCGGTCGTAGGTGGCCTGCGTGAGCTCCAGGCCGAAGAGGCGCTCCACGAAGCGGTCTGACTCGGCTGCTTCCACCCGGCGCCGGCGCAGCGCTTCGGTGAGCATGGCGTAGTCGGAGATGAGCTTGCCGCCCACGACGTCGAGCACGCGATCCACCACCCCCTCGACGACGGCGACGATGGCGTCGAGCTGCGGACGGAGCGCATCCTGGTCCGGCGAGGTGATCGCACCGAGGATCACGTCAGGCGAGCCGAGGAGCTCCTGCAGCCCGGCCAGGGCGCTCGGGTCCGACGGGTCGATCCCGCCGATCTGGTCCTCAAGGGCGCCGAAGTCGTTCGTGAAGCTCGACACGTACCGCGTGAGGAGGTCGTCGAGCCGGGCCCGCACGTGGGGGACGCCGAGGACCGTGTGGTGGGCGATCTCGTGGACGCAGATCCACAGACGAAGGTCGTCCGCAGGGAGGCTCCACTCGTCGGCGAAGACGTCGAGGTTGGGCACGATGAGAAGGAGATCGTCGGCGTTGGGCCCTGTCGCGGGGCGCGGGATGGGCAGGTCGTACTGGCCGAAGCTGCGGCGACCGAGGTGACCGACCATCGAGCCGGCGGTCATGGCCAGCAGCATCGGCTGCAGCATCTGCAGCATGCCCCCGAACATGTCGGCCATGGGGTCGTTGGCGTCGGCATCCAGGTCGTGGTCGTTCAGGTCTGCAGCGGAGGGGCTCAGGGCGGCGGCCAGGCGCTCCACGAGCGGG
Organism: Acidimicrobiales bacterium; assembly: GCA_046595835.1. Taxonomy (GTDB): domain Bacteria; phylum Actinomycetota; class Acidimicrobiia; order Acidimicrobiales; family VFJN01; genus VFJN01. The sequence continues at coordinate 1,987 of JBKJSO010000212.1, forward strand.
CGGTAGGCCTCGAGGCTGTCGGTGACCCACCGCGTTCGGTTGACGGGGACCGCAGCCACGGGGCGGCCACCCTGGGACGTGGGTAGCCCGGTGACGTCCGCGACGTGCAGGTCGGCCACCCTGGCCAGCTGCTCGATGCCCATCCGCTCCACGGGATCGACGTTGGGTTCGCTGGTACCGTCGGTGGCCACGGCGATCGCCACCTGGCGGGCGTTGTCCCATGGCAGGCCCCCACCCTGGCCGAACATCCGGGCCAGGTCCCCGAGGAACGGGATGCCCCCGAACGCGTCGCCGAGCGGATCGTCCTCGGTCACCGCGGATGCGTCCGCTCGCTTGGCTCGGTCACATGGGGCATCGTAGGGCGATGGCATCCGAATCGGACCGCGTCAGCTCACCCTCCGCCACACCGTCTGGCACCGTGGTGATCACCGGCGCCGCCAGCGATCTCGGCCAGCGCGTGTGCGCCCTCGCCCTCGCGGACCCAGAGGTCGCCCATGTCATCGCCGTTGACCGGCGATCGCTGCGCCGCCTGCCGGACGGCCTCGAGCGCCACCAGGTCGATCTCGCCACGACCGACCTAAAGCCCCTGTTCGAGGGTGCATCGGCCGTGGTGCACCTCGCGCAGGCCGAAGGGCCGTCTCGGGGCGGGTCGGTTGGACAACCGACGGGGGAAGGGACGCTCGCCCGGCTCGTGCTCGACGCGGCCTCGGCGGTGGGGGCTGCGCACGTCGTCCTGCTGTCGAGCGCCACCGCGTACGGCGCCTGGGCCAACAACCCGGTGCCGATCACAGAGGAGGCGCCCCTGCGGCCGAACCCCGGCGTGGCGATGGCGTCCGAGAAGGCTGAGGCCGAGCGCGCTTGCGCCGACTGGCGCGACGACCACCCGGGCGCCACCGTGGCCCTCTTGCGTCCGACTGTCACGGTGACGGCGGATGGCAACGGCTGGCTGGCCAGGGCCCTCGCGCGCTCCACGGCGCTGCCGGTCACCGACGATGAGCCCCCCGCGCAGTTCCTCGACCTCGCCGATCTCGCGTCGGCGGTCGACCTCGCCCGACGGGCCCGTCTCGACGGTGCTCGCAACGTCGCGCCCGACGGCTGGATCAGCGGCGACACCGTACGGGCACTCGCCGGTGGCGCACCGCGAGTTCGGCTCCCCGAGTGGCTCGCCGTGCGGGTGGCTGGGATGCGATGGCGATGGGGCCTGGCGCCCACTCCGCCGGAGCTGCTCCCCTTCACCGTGCACCCGTGGGTGATCGCCAACGACCGGCTGAAGGCCGACGGGTGGGAGCCAGCGTCGTCGAACGAGGAGGCCTACGTCGGCGCGCATCGTGCCGGTCCGTGGGCCACGCTGAGCCCGAGGCGACGTCAGGAGATCGCGCTGGGGGTTGCAGGAGTGACGGTGGTCGGCGCGTTCGCTGGCGCCGTGACGCTCATCCGCCGCCGATCGTCCTGACCCCCGTCAGGGACGCGCGACGAGCGACACAGTCACCTCAGCGTGCTCGCCCCGGCGCCAGTAGCCGATCCGCACGGGCTCGCCCGGTCCATGGGTGCGGAGTCGCACGACGAGGTTGGAGATCGATCGCACGGGCTGGCCGTCCACCTCGGTGATCACATCGTGAGCGGCGAGCCCCGCGAGGGCGGCAGGGCTGCCCGGGGCCACCCGCTGCAGCGTGGCGCCCCCGTCGACGTGCATGGTCCGAGCTTGGCTGGCCGTGAGGTCCTCGCCGTCGACCCCGAGCCACCCGTGCACCATGTGCCCCGTGGCGAGCAGCTGCTCGGCCACCTGATGGGCGAGGTCGATGGGCGTTGCGAACCCGAGGCGGCCCCCCGGGTCGTCGGCCACGGCCGTGACGATCCCGATCACGGCACCGCTCGCGTCCACCAGCGCACCTCCCGACGAGCCGGGGGCGATGGGGGCGTCGGTCTGGATCATCCCGTGGAGCGTCTCGCCACCCGGCGCATCGACCCGGCGATCGAGGGCGCTGATCACGCCCGTGGTGACGGAGGGGTCGCCATCGAGACCGAGCGGCGAGCCGATGGCGATGGTGGGCGCCCCCACCTCGAGGCCGTCGGCCGTCCCCAGCACCGCCACCGGGAAGGCCGTGCCATCGAGATCGACGAGGGCGACATCGGTGGCCGCGTCGAGGCCCACGAGCCGTCCGTCGAGTCGTCGACCATCGGTGAGCACGACGTGGATGGCCATCGCCCCCGCGACGACATGGGCGCTGGTCAGGAGCAGCCCGTCGTCGCGGAAGAGCACGCCGGAGCCCGTGGCCGCGCCCTCGGCTCGATCGACGTCGATGCGGACGATCGCGGGACTGAGCCGCTGGGCCACCGCAACCACACCCCGCTCGCCGCGCACCATCGGGGAGGACACGACCGGGGTCACGGCCACCTTCTCGACGATCTGTCGCTCGATGACCCGAGGCGTCAGGGAGCCGGTGGCGACCATGAGGCCGGTGGACAGGGCCGCTCCTGCCAGGCCGGCCACGACGGCGACGGTCAGGGTGGGGAGCCGATACGACCGCGTTGCCGCCGGGGGCGACACGGGACCACCGGGCATGCCGTGCTGGCGGAGCTCGCTCGGGTGACGCCAGAGTCGATCGTCGGGGGGGAGCGGCGGCCCGCCCCCTCCGGCGTCGTCATCGCCGTCGTCGTCCATGGCCACCGCGGAGACGGTAGTGGGCACCCCTGCCGACGAGACCGCGGGCCACGTACAGTGGCACGGATGGACCCCGCTCTCCTTGCTCCTGCGGTGGGCGACGACTGGGTCGCTCTCTCGGGCGTCGACCTCCCCGTGGGTGAGGCGGGTCGCTGGGTCGGCCTCCCGCACTGCGGGGCCACGGTCATCTTCACGGGCACGGCGCGCGACCACGCCGAGGGTCGGCCTGATGTGGTGCGTCTCGAGTACGAGGCGTACGAGGAGCAGGCGATCCGCTGCCTGCTCGACGTGGCCGGGGAGGCCCGCCGCCGCTGGCCCACCCTGGGTCGGGTGGCTCTCCTGCATCGAACGGGCGTGGTGGAGATCGGCGCAGAAGCCGTCGTGGTCGCCGTGTCGGCACCCCATCGCCAGGAGGCCTTCGACGCCGCTCGCTACGCCATCGACGAGCTCAAGCGAACCGTGCCGATCTGGAAGCGGGAGTCCTGGGCAGGCGGCGAGAGCTGGGGCCTCGAGCCGCAGCACCTGACCCAGGTCGGCCAGCACGGAGGCGACCGTTGAGCGCCATCGGCTTCCTCCTCATCGTGCTCGTCGTGTCGACAGTCGGGTGTCTCATCCTCTGGCTCCAGCACCGATCCCCGAGCACCCTGGAGTCCGGCATCGAGGCCTTCCAGCGCGAGATGCACGCGCTCGCGCCGCCCGATGACGAAGCGCCCGACCGTCGCAACGGCTCGAGCTGACGTCTCGTGGCCCGCGATCTCGCCATCGACCTCGGCACCGCCAACACGCTCGTGTACGAGCGGGGCCGCGGCATCGTGCTCAACGAACCCACCGTCATCGCCCTCAACGAGCGCAGCCAAGAGGTGCTCGCCATGGGCCACGAGGCGTGGCAGATGATCGGCCGCACGCCGGGGTACATCGTGGCCGTGCGACCGCTGCGCCAGGGTGCCATCACCGACTTCGAGATCACACAGCGCATGATCCGCCTGCTCTTGCACCGGGTGGGGGTCAACCGATTCAACCGCCCGCGTGTGGTGATCTGCGTGCCCTCGGCCATCACCGAGGTGGAACGACGCGCCGTCACCGAGGCCGCTCGCCGGGCCGGCGCGGCGGAGGCGCAGCTCATCGAGCAGCCGATGGCGGCGGCCATCGGCGCCGGGATGCCCATCCACGAGCCCGTTGCCAACATGGTGGTCGACGTCGGAGGTGGCACCTCGGAGACGGCCCTCATCTCGCTGGGCGGGGTAGTGGCCCTGAAGGCGGTGCGCATCGGCAGCTTCGACTTCGACGCGGCCATCACGTCGTTCATCCGACGCGAGTACGGCATCGCAGTGGGAGAGCGCACGGCGGAGGACATCAAGGTCGCCATCGGCTCCGCCTACCCCGTGCGTGACGAGGTGAAGGCGGAGGTTCGGGGCCGCGACCTCACCAGCGGCCTGCCCAAGACGATCATCCTGTCGCCGGGCGAGGTCCGGGAAGCCATCGACGAGCCGGTGTCGGCCATCTGCGATTCCGTCGTGGCCTGCCTCGGGATGACGCCCCCTGAGCTGGCGCAGGACCTCATCCTCAACGGCGTGAAGCTCGTGGGCGGTGGCGGGATGCTCGCGGGCCTCGACCAGCGCCTCGCCAACGCCACCGACGTGCCTGTCCACCTCGTCGATGCCCCGCTCGAGTGCGTCGTGCTCGGCGCCGGCCGGTGCATCGAGGCCTACGACAGCCTCAAGGTGATGTTCATGGGGTCGAACCGATGATGACTCGGGGTTCTCGTGGGGTTGCTCCCACCGACACGCCGCTGGCCCTGCGAGCGCTGCGCGCTAGCTGAGATCCTCTGCGGCTTGGCGCACCTGCCAGTCGCGGTCCCCGCGGGCCTGCTCCAGGGCCGCCTCGACCTCGGCGCCTTCAAAGGGGGCGAGGGCGATGACCGCCCGGCGGCGCACGGTGGCCTTGTCGTGGGTGGCCGCCAGGATGGCCGGCAAGCCGGCCTGGTCGCCGATCGAGCCGAGGGCGGCGACGGCGGCCTCGCGCACGAGGGCATCGGCGTGAGCAGTGGCCAGCTCGGCGAGGAGGGCCACGACGCCGGGCTCCGGTGGCTGTCGCTCCCCGCTCGCCCAGGCCGCCATCTCGGCCACGGTGCCGTCACCGCTGGCCAGCGCATCAACGAGCGATGGCGATTCGTTTCCTGGGCGCGTGGCCACGGCCTCGCACGCTCGTCGCTGCACGGCCGGGGAGGGATCGGCCAGCGCCGTCGTGAGGTGTGCTTCCGACAGCACACCAAGGCGCTCGAGGGCCCCGATGGCCGCTGCTCGCACCGAGGGGCCGGGATCGGACAGGCCCGCCCGCGCCGCGTCGAGGTCGCCTTGGTGGCCGGCCAGGGCCACCGCGCGACGGCGACCGGCCTCGTGGTCGGCGGTCATCCCAGGGCGTGGTCGATGACCGATACGCCTACCACGAGCAGCACCCCGAGGCTGGCGGCGGTGAGGGCGCCGAGCACGACGACGAGCGCGGCGAGCAGCGCGGTCGACCGCAACCGTCGGAACATCGACGTCCCTTCGTATTCGGTGCTCTCGGCCACCATGTGGTCGTGGTCCCTCCGGGCTGCGGTGCATGGCGCTGACCGCGAACGGGCCGGTCGTGGCAGTCTCTCTGCCCATGACCAGCACCGACATCGAGGAGGGCACCGGAGGCATCACGCTACCGCCGCGCCCCGGTGACGGCGCGGTCGCTCGCCGGCGCCCGGGGGCGCTGCGAGTGGCGGTTGTCGCCGCACTCCTGCTCGCCACCACGGTCGTGGGTGCCGCGGTCCTGCCCGTGCCCTACGTGGCGCTGCGGCCCGGCTCGGCCCGGGCGGTGAGCGAGCAGGTGCTGGTGAGGGACGCCCCGAGCTACAAGCCCGAGGAGTCGATCGCCTACACGACCGTCAACGTGGGCGGCACGACGTTGCTGGAGGCGATCCAGGGTTGGCTCGACGACGACGTCGACGTGCTGCCTGAGCAGCGCATCCGTGGCGATCGCACCGACGCGGAGAACCGCCGGTACAACGCGCAGCTGATGGACAACTCCAAGCTCGTCGCGATCACCGTCGCTCTTGAGCACCTCGGCCACAAGGTGCCCATCCGCACGACCGGCACCGTGGTGCGCCAGATCGTCAAGGGCTCGCCGGCCGACGGTGTGCTCCGCCTCGACGACGTGGTCGTGGCGGTCGACCGCCAGTCGGTCGACCAGCCTGGAAAGATCGGCACGCTCCTCCAGCCGGGCGGACCTGGCGCCCAGCACACCCTGAGCGTGGAGCGGCCTGCCGGCAGCCGCACCACCAGAGATGTCACGATCGCCACGATCGCCGCGCCTGACGACCCCACGCGAGCGGTGATCGGGATCGCTCCGGAGGATCGGATCGTGGGGTTCGACTTCCCCATCGATGTCACCATCGACTCGGGGAACGTGGGCGGACCATCGGCCGGACTGGCCTTCACGCTGGCGGTGCTCGACGTGCTCACCCCCGGGGAGATCACCGGCGGGCACCGGGTGGCCGTCACCGGCACGATGGCGCTCGATGGCACCGTGGGCCCGGTTGGCGGGGCCGCCCAGAAGGCGATCACCGTGCGGGATGCCGGGTACGAGGTGTTCCTCGTGCCATCCGACGAGCTGGCCGAGGTGCGCGCCACCGTAGGAGACGATCTCAAGGTGATCGCGGTGGATACGCTCGCGGAGGCGCTCGACGCGCTTGGTTCGCTCGGGGGGAACGCCGGATCGCTGGGTCACACCGGCGATGCCACCGGGCCTTGAGCGGCCGGGCCGAGCGGACATCCCTCTGAACTAGGCAGGTCACAGGACACAGATGTCGGCCACCGAGGTACAGCTGCAGTTTGCGGCGGAGTTCGCGCTCTTCCTCGTGTCGCTGGCCGGGGTGGGCTTCGCGTTCCCCCGAGCCGACCTCCTGGTGGAACGGCCACCTGTTCGGATCGCGGTGGCGGCCGGGTTCGCGTCGCTGGCGGCGGCCGCGTTCTTGAGCGGGGCGCTCGTCGTCGGTGACCCGTCGTCGGGCGGCGTGGTGGGCCTGCGGATCGCCGGTGTGGTCGTGCTCGGCGGGGCATCGCAGAGCTGGCGGACCGACCGTGGCGGGCGAACGCTGCTCTTCATCGGCCTCGTAGGGATCCTCCTCGGTGAGCTCGGGCCGGTGCTCGACGAATCGGGGTCGGTCCTCGACGTAGCTCGCGGTCTCGGAGCCCTGGCCATCGGCGCCGCTCTCGTCGTGGCCAGCACGCGTGCCATCTCGGCGCGCATCGCGGCGTCGGCCTCGGCGATCCTGTTCGTAGTCATCACCGTGCTCGCTGTTGCCCTGTCCGCTGTCATCACCGACAACGTCGAGTCGCAAGCCGTGCGCCGTTACGGCGCACGGGCGGAGACCGAGGCCCAGGCGGCGGCCGACGAGGGGACGGCCGTGCTCGGACGCGCCTCGCTGCTCGCGTCCGCGGTGGGCGTCCCCACGAGCGGGATCCTCCCCGACATCCGCGCCCTCACCAGCCCCGCCCGCCCCGAGTCGCCGGCGACCGCCGCCGCCGCCGGCCGAGTGTCCCAGGCGGTCCGCGTCTTCCTCGACCGGATCACGAACTCTGATCCGCTGCTCGGTCCAACGCTCCTGCTCAGCGCGCCACCCGGAGCTGCCGGCGCGCCTGTGCCGGCGGGTCGAGTCGACGTCACGATCTCATCGGATGCGGCGACGCCGGTCGATCCCAACGTGGTCACGGCGCTGGCCGGATCCATCGTTGTGCAGCAGGCGTTGGAAACTCGGCAGCCGGCACAGTCGGCCGCGGTCGTGGGGGGCCAGGCGTTCGCGCTCGCGGCGGCGCCCGTCGCGCCGAGTGGCACGGAGTTCCTGGGCATCGTGCTCGTCACCAGCCGTCTCGACGGCAGCTACCTCGCTGTACGGGCGGCGCCCATCGAGAACGAGCAGGCCGGCACGGGGATCGCACTTGTGGGACGCAATGGCACGCTGGCGGTGCACGGCTCCCGCCTCTCCGACGCCGACGTGCGCGCGCTGACGGCGGCCGCCCTCGACGGTTCGGGTGTCACCACCCGCGACATCGCCGGCCGCCTGGTCGTCGCCCGTCCTGTCCTGGGGGCCGACGGGGTACCCGTGATGGCCCTCATCCTGTCGATCCCGCGGTCCCAGATCGACGCCGCTCGCGAAGACCTCTACCGGGTCCTCTTCCTGGTGGCCATGGGGGCGGCAGCGGCGGCGCTGGCGCTGGCTGCCATCTCGGGGGAGCGGATCGGGTCGGGGTTGCGCCGCCTCACGGCAGCCGCCACAGCCATCCGTGAGGGCAACCTCGACGCCACCGCCGGGCTCACCACCGACGATGAGCTCGGCGTGCTCGGATCCACCTTCGACTCGATGGCGGGCTCGATCCGGACGATGACCGCCGACCTGCGCACGGCAGCAGACGACGAGGCGGCCCTGCGAGGGCGTCTCGAGGCCGTCGTGGCCGGCATGGGCGAGGCACTGGTGGCGGTCGACGCCCGTGGCGCCATCACCGACTTCAACGCCGCCGCCGAGGAGCTCTGCGACCTCCCCGCTCGAGAAGCCCGGGGTCGTCTCGCAGCCGAGGTGCTGCACCTCGTGGGCGACGATGAGACCGATCTCGCCGATCGGATCTCGCGACCGGTGCTTGAGGGCTGGACCGCCACGGGCAGTGTCGTCCAGGCGGGCGGCCGCGAAGTACCGATCGTCGTGTCGGCAGGTACCCTCAGAGGGCCCGGAAACGACGTCAACGGCGCAGTGTTCGTGCTCCGCGATGTGCGTCGAGAGCGGGAGCTGGAGCGTATGAAGACGGAGTTCCTCGCCAACATCAGCCACGAGCTGCGCACTCCGCTCACCCCTATCAAGGGCTTCGCGTCGATCTTGCAGACCCGGGAGCTATCGCTTGAGCGAACCCGTGGTTTTGCCGATGAGATCAGCATGGCGGCCGATCAGATGGAGCGCGTCATCGGACAGCTCGTGAACTTCGCCACGATCGTGGGCGGGCGGCTGTCGCTGGATCCCGAGCCCCTGACGGTCCGTTCACTCATCGACGATGCCGTTCGTCGTTGGAAGGAGCGCGTCGACGGGTCGCACCAGGTCGTGCGCCGCGTGGCCGCCGGCACGCCACCGGTGCTGGCCGATCGCACCTACCTCAGCCAGTCGCTCGACGAGCTCATCGACAACGCGATCAAGTACTCGCCCGACGGCGGCAAGATCACGGTCTCTGCGGGTATCGTGGCCGACGATCTCGGTGAAGCGATGCGGATCTCCGTCGCCGACCAGGGCCTGGGCATCCCGGCCGATCGGCTGGGGTCGATCTTCGACGACTTCGCCCAGGGCGACGCCTCGGCCACACGGCGCTTCGGTGGCCTGGGCCTCGGCCTGGCCCTCGTGCACCGGATCGTGCGGGCCCACGGGGGAGAGCTCAGCTGCGAGTCGTTCCCCGGCAAGGGCTCGCGGTTCTCGATGCTCCTGCCGGTGGCCGGTCTCCCGAGCGACGGTTCGACACCTTGAGCCCTCGGCGCGCGTTGGTCGCAGTCCTCGCGCTGGCCGCGCTGGCCCCCGCCGGTTGCAGCAAGCACCAGCCGGGCCCGGGGGAGGCTCGCCTCGAGGTCGACGGTCAGGCCATCGTCGACCGTCACGGTGGGAACCAGGAGATCGTCGACCGCAAGACCGACCTCCACCCAGGCGACCGCGTGGAGCTGAGCGAGGGCACCGGGCGCATGGTCCTCCGCGACGGCGTGAGGTTGGAGCTGCGCGCGGGCCAGGGCGACGCGGCCAACACCATGGTGCGCATGGCCACCATGCCCGTGCTCGAGGCCGGCGACCTCCTCGTCAGCTCGCCGGGCCGAGCGGCGGTCTCCGCGGCCGGCACCACCCTCGTCGTCGAGGCCGGCGCCGCCCGGGTGTCGCGTGCCCTCGGGATGGGCGTGGCTGCCTACGACGGCACGGTGCACCTCGACTCTGCGGGACTCCTGCGGGAGGTGCCGGCGCTCCGCGAGATGCGGGTGCCCGCCCTCGGTCGCCCACCGCGGCAACCTCGACCGCTCAACTACCAGGCCAGCGACGCGTGGGACCGCCGGTTCCTCGGGGAGGCCATCGACCTCGGGCGCACGTTGGAAGCCATGGCCAACGGCTACACGCAGAACCTGAGCCGCGGCGAGGGCCACACGCCCGGCTTCTTCCGCCTCGTGCTGCCGGGGCTCGACAAGGAGCCTGAGTTCGTCGCCGACCTCATCGACGTCGCCAAGCCGGCGGGAGAGACCCTGATCGGTGCTGCCATCGCGCAGCTCGGCCATCGGGGCGGCTTCACCGAGCGCTGGCACTCCGTGTTCAGCTTCCGTGACGAGGGAGCCGAGTGGGGCCTCGTGGCCCTCGACCAGCAGGTGTCCGGCACGCCGTTGCTCGGATCGATCCAGCAGGCGGTCGGGTCCTCGCCGCTCACCTTCGCGGCGCCCGGGTCCTCGGGCGCGAACGGCACGGGACCCAGGGTGCCGGGCGGGAACCGGGGGCCAACCACGGAACAGCCCACCCCCAACACCACGCCGCCCCCCACGCCACCCCCCCCGCCACCCCCCGCGCCGCGACCCGCACCGCGACCCGCGCCGGCACCGAGGTCGCCGCCCGCATCGCCGGCGCCGTCGATGAGCCCGGCGGGGTCCAACCCGATCGGCGTCGGCACGGTGACCGGGCAGGCCACCGTCTTCGCT
>JBKJSO010000293.1:0-6378 GCA_046595835.1 Acidimicrobiales bacterium
GCCGTGCAGAGGATGGCCCCCGCCCGCGGACCCCGAAGGGTCTTGTGGGTGGTGAAGGTCATGATGTCGGCGCCGTGCTCCATCGGGTTCGGGTGCATGCCACCGGCCACGAGGCCCGCGATGTGGGCGGCGTCGAACATGAACAGCGCGCCGACCTCGTCGGCGATCTGTCGGAACGGCCGTGGGTCGATGATCCGCGGGTACGCGGTCGCCCCCGTGACGATCATCTTCGGCCGGTGCTCGTGCGCCAGCTCGCGCACCTGCTCGATGTCGATGCGCTCGTCGCTCGGCGTCACCCCGTACGACACGAAGTTGTAGAGCTTGCCGCTCGCGTTGACGGGCGAGCCATGGGTGAGGTGGCCACCCTGGTCGAGCCGGAGGCCCAGCACCGTGTCGCCGGGCTGTAGGAGCGCGAGGTACACCGCCATGTTGGCGTTCGCTCCGGCGTGGGGTTGGACGTTGGCGTGCGGTGCGCCGAAGAGCTCCTTGGCGCGGTCGCGCGCGATGTTCTCGACCTCGTCGATCACCTCGTTGCCGCCGTAGTACCGCTTCGACGGGTAGCCCTCGCTGTACTTGTTCGTGAGCACGGAGCCCGTGGCTCGCAGCACGGCGGGCGAGGTGAAGTTCTCGCTGGCGATCAGCTGGAGGGTGGTGTTCTGGCGCTCGACCTCGCGGTCGATCAGCGTGAAGATCTCGTCATCGGGGTTGCTGGGCCACGGCATGGTGCGCTCCTACTCCTGCTCTTGTCGTTCGATGTCGGCGATCTGGGCCACCCGACGCTCGTGACGACCACCCTCGAACTTGGTGGTGAGCCACAGCTCGAGGATCTCACTGGCCAGGCCGGTGGCGACGATGCGGCCGCCCATGGACAGCACGTTGGCGTCGTTGTGCTCGCGGCTCAGGCGGGCTGTGTAGAGGTCGTTGCAGAGCGCCGCCCGCACGCCATGCACCTTGTTGGCGGCGATCTGCTCCCCCTGCCCCGAGCCCCCGAGCACGATGCCGCGGTCGGCCTCGCCCGCCACCACGGCCCGGCCCACGGCCGCACAGATCGGCGGGTAGTCGACCGACTCGGTGGAATGTGTGCCGAGGTCGGACACCTCGTGGCCAAGGCGCTGCAGCTCGAGCACGAGGTAGGCCTTCAGCTCGACGCCGGCGTGATCTGCCCCGATGGCAACCCTCATGCGCTGCGCTCCTGTCCGTGCTGCAGACCGGCGGGCCAGATCATCGCGACGAGCACGTCCAGCAGGTGAGTGAGCTCGTCGGCGGTGGTGTTGTAGTCAAGCCGACTCCCGCCGACGGGGTCAGCAATGTCGTAGGAGTCATCGTGCCCGACACCCACCAGCGCCTCGCGTCGGCGGCCCGCTGCCACCGTTCGCAGCCACTGCTCGAGCGGCTCGTCGCTGCGGCGCGGCCCGACGGCGGTGGCCGCCCGCACGAGCTCCTTGAGCGTGAAGGCGCGGGCGAGCGCGTCGGGCTGGATCACGGCCACCTCCCGCACGTGCTCGCGAGCCATGCCGACGATGAGGTCGGCCTGCGCCACCATCGAGCTGTCGACACGTCGGCTCTCGTGACCGGAGAGATCGAGGCCGCGATCGGCCATCACCGCCTGGCCGTGGGCGGTGGCGGGGCGGCCACCCGGGAGCAGCCCAGCCGACGACACCCGCACCTCCGCGCCGGTGGCACCGAGGCGGTGGCGCAGAAGCGCCTCGGCCATGGGTGATCGGCACTGGTTGGCGGTGCAGAGCAGGAGCACGTCGATGAGGGGATTGTAGGGGGGCAGGGCTCCGTCCCTAGACTTGACTGAGCAGTCAAGTTCTCCCCGGAGGAACCCCCCAAGATGGTTGATCCCCGCACACCCGTACTGATCGGCGCTGGCCAGCTCAGCCGACGCGTCGACCAGGGCGAGGAGCCGCTCGAGCCCGTCGATCTGATCACCGAGGCGCTGCGGCGGGCCGCCGACGACGCCAGCCTCGCGCCGTCGGCGCTCGCGGGCGCCGACGCCGTGCACATCGTGTCGCTTCTGTCTTGGCGTTATCGCGACCCGGGCCTGCTGGTGGCCCAGCGCCTGGGCGCCACCCCCCGCGACACGAGCCTCTCCGGCCTGGGCGGCAACAGCCCCCAGTCGCTCGTGAACCAGGCGTGCCTCGCCATCCAGGCCGGCGACGCCGATCTCGTGCTGCTCGGCGGCGCCGAGGCGTGGCGCACCCGGTCGAGCAACCGCAAGTCTGGTGCCGAGGCGGCGTGGACGCGCCAAGGCGACGATGTCCCCCTGGCTCGGGCGTCGACGGCCGATGTGCCGATGTCAGCGACCGGCGAGCAGGCCCGCGGCGTGTTCATGCCGGTGCAGCTCTACCCGCTGTTCGAGCAGGCTCACCGGATCGAGCTCGGTCGCGGCCTCGACGAGCACCTCGTGGTGATGTCCGAGCTCTGGGCCCGCTTCAGCGACGTCGCCGCTGACAACCCCCATGCGTGGATCCAGCGGTCGTACACCGCCGAGGAGATCCGCACCCCGTCGCCCGGCAACCGCATGATCGGCTTCCCGTACACGAAGCTGATGAACTCCAACAACGCGGTCGAGCAGGGCGCGGGCGTGATCCTGTGCTCGGCGGAGCGGGCCGACGCGCTCGGCGTGCCCCGCGATCGCTGGGTGTTCCCACAGAGCGGGAGCGACGCTCACGACCACTACTTCGTGTCCAACCGCGATCGGATGGGTCGCTCGCCCGCCATGCGACTGGCTGGCGCCGCCGCCCTCGAGCTGGCCGGCGTCGGTATCGACGACATCGCCCACGTCGACCTGTACTCGTGCTTCCCATCCGCGGTGGAGATCGCGGCGACCGAGCTCGGGCTGGGCCTCGACCGGCAGCTGACCGTCACCGGCGGCCTCTCCTTCGCCGGCGGACCCTGGAACAACTACGTGATGCACTCCATCGCCACGATGGCCGGCGTGCTGCGTGACGACCCGGGGAGCACGGGCCTGATCACGGCGAACGGCGGGTACATCACGAAGCACGCCTTCGGCGTCTACGGCACCGAGCCGCCGACGGTGCCGTTCCGGCATGCCGAGCCGCAGGCCGAGATCGATGCCCTCCCGAGCCGCCAGCTCTGTGAGGAGCCCGACGGCGAGGCCGACCTCGAGGCCTGGACCGTGATGCACGACCGTGACGGCGCCCCCGAGACCGGGATCGTCGTGGGGCTGCTCGATGACGGTCGGCGGGCCTGGGGTGTCACCACTGAGCCCGGTCCTGTGAAGGCGATGGTCACGGAAGACATTGCCGGACGTCGGGTCGCGCTGCGGCCCGACGGCTCCTTCGACCTGCTCTGACGAACCTCGGTCAGTGGGGCCCGTTGGCGGCGGCCCGATCCCCGAGCAGCTTGTAGATGTGGTCGCGCGCCACCGGCATGTCGTCGAGGAGCCGCTTGAAGCTCCCGATGTCGAACGACAGCAGACGCATCGCGGTCTGGGCGATGACCGACGCGTTGCGAGGCTTGTGCCCCACGAGCGCCATCTCCCCGACGATCGAACCGGGACCGATGGTGGCCAGGTGCTCGCCACTGGCCACGACGCCCGCCTCACCCTCGAGCACGAGGAAGCACTCCACGCCCACGTCGCCCTGATCCATCAGGACAGCGCCGGCCACCGCGTCGACAGGCTCACCGAGCTTGGCCAGCTTCGTGAGATCACTGTTCGACATCCTGGCGAACAGGCCGATGTGGCGGAGGTCGTCGACCGTGGCCTCGACATCACCCTTGTGGAACGGCATGCGGCTTCCCCCTGGTTCGATCGCCGGCCTCGGGGCCGACCGTCAACCTACCGGTCGCCGTGCGACCATGCGTGGGCCGCTGCGACGATCTCAGCAGCGGGCACCGGCCCTTCGCGCAGGATGGTCCACGGGTCGCCCGTGGCGTCGATCACCGTCGACGCGCTCGCCGTCAGCTCGCCGCCATCGACGACCAGGGCGAGGCCCGGCCCGAGCATGCCGGCCGCATCCGCCGCATTCGACGGTGTGGGCTGGCCGTGGCGGTTGGCGCTGGTGGCCGCCACCGGTCCCACCACCGCGGCCACCCGGCGCACGACGGCGTGGTCGGGCACCCGCAGACCGATGGTGGAGTCGGGCTCGCCCAGATGGAGGCCCAAGCCGGCGCGCCGCGGCACCACGAGGGTCAGCGGGCCTGGCCACCACCGATCACCCACCGCCGCCAGCACAGGTCCCACCGAGGGATCGGCGAGCTCCGCCGCTTGGCCCACCTCGGCGCACAGCACCGCGAGCGGCGTCTCGGCAGTGCGCCCCTTGAGCGCAAAGAGCTGTTCCGTGGCCACCCGATCCCCCGGGATCGCCGCCAACCCGTACACGGTGTCGGTGGGCAGGAGGACCACACCTCCGCCCCGCAGCGCCTCCACGATGCGAGCGACCGCCCCATCGATCTCGAGGTCGCCCAGGGAGATGGAGGGGGGAGCCACGGGCTGCGATCCTACGGTCGACGGTGGGCGACGAGCGCCCGAGCCTTCCCCGTGAGGTCAGGTTCGATCGTGGCGTCGGCGAAGCCTGCTGCCGTCGCCATGGTGCGCACCACGTCACCCTGCGCCTCGCCGATCTCGACCACGAGCACGCCATCGCCGGCGAGCCATAGGGGCGCGTCGGCGATGATGCGGCGGATGTCGTCGAGCCCATCCGGGCCGGCGAGCAGCGCAGTCGTCGGTTCCCAGTCGGCCACGCCGGCGGGCAGCTCTTCGCTCGTCGCCACGTAGGGCGGGTTCGACACGATGACGTCGACGCGCCCGCGCAGCTCGTCGGGAAGCGCCCCGAACCAGTCGCCGGCCACGAGTCGCACCACTGCCGCGCGCCGGCCAAGCCCAGCGAGGTTGGCGCGAGCGACGGCCAGCGCGTCGTGCGATGCGTCGGTGGCCCACACCTCGATGTCCGGCCAGCACTCTGCGGCCAGCGAGAGCGCGATCGCCCCTGAGCCGGTGCCCAGGTCAACGGCCAGTGCGGGTCCGGACCGATCGGCGAGGGCCGAGATCGCGAGACCGGCCACCACCTCGGTCTCGGGACGCGGGATGAGCACACGGCCGTCGACGAGCAGATCGAGCGTGCGGAACCCCCAGCGCCCCAGCACGTACTGGAGGGGCTCCCCCGCCGCCCGGCGAGCCACCATCTGGTCGACCATGCTCACCTCGCGCGCCGTGGCGGGCTCGTCGAGGGCCCCGACCTGCTCCGCCCCCGTGCGCCCGCTGGCACGCTCGGTGATCCAGCGAAGCTCCTGCCGAGGATCCTCGATGCCAGCGGCGGCGAGCCGTGCGATCGACTCGTCTCGCAGCTGGCGCCAGAGCAGCGTCACCCGCTCTCGCTGAGGCGCCGAGTCTGCTCGTCGGCCACCAGCGCGTCGACGACATCGTCGAGCTCACCCGCCAGCACCTTCTCGAGCTTGTAGATCGTGAGGCCGATGCGATGATCGGTGAGCCGGTTCTCCTTGAAGTTGTAGGTGCGGATCTTCTCGGACCGCCCACCCCCACCGACCTGACCCTTGCGCTCGGCCGACAGCTCGGCGGCGTGGCGGTCCTGCTCGGCCTTGAGGATGCGGGCGCGGAGCACCTGCAGGGCCTTCGCCCGGTTCTGGATCTGGCTCTTCTCGTCTTGCATGGCCACGACGATCCCCGTCGGCAGGTGCGTGATGCGCACCGCGGAGTCGGTGGTGTTCACGCTCTGGCCACCGGGGCCCGACGAGCGGTACACGTCGATCTTGAGGTCCTTGTCCTCGATGGCCACCTCCACCTCCTCGGCCTCCGGCAGCACGGTGACCGTGGCCGACGACGTGTGGATCCGTCCCTGGCTCTCCGTCACCGGCACGCGCTGCACGCGATGGGGGCCGCCCTCGTGCTTCATGCGCGGCCATACGCCGTCGCCCTTCAACAGGAAGGTGATGTCGTTGAAGCCGCCCATGTCGGAGGGCTCCGAACCGAGCACCTCGAGCTTCCAGCTCATGCGACCGGCGTAGCCCTGGTACATCTCGAAGAGGTCACGAGCGAAGAGGTTGGCCTCCTCGCCCCCTTCGGCGCCCCGGATCTCCACGATCACGTTCTTGCCATCGTTGGGATCCGACGGGAGCAGCAGCAGCTTGAGCTGTGCTTCCAGGCGCTCGATGTCGGCCTCGGCTTCGCTCACCTCCACCCGCATCACCTCGCGATCGTCGCCGTCGAGACCGCTGAGCATCTCCTTAGCCGTCTCCAGGTCGTCGGTGCGTTGGCGCAGCTCCCTGGCCGGCACGACGATCGCCTCGAGCTCCCGGTAGCGCCGGGTCACCTCCTGATAGCGGCCCTGGTCGGCGATCAGCTGGGGGTCGGCGAGGCGCGCTTCGACCTCGTCGAACTCCCGCTCCAGG
>JBKJSO010000321.1:0-6806 GCA_046595835.1 Acidimicrobiales bacterium
ATGGTCCCGGATCTCACCGCCGTCCACGAGGACGTCACCCTCCGAGGCCCGGGCCACGAAGAACCATGTGGCGTAGCGACGCGGCGTGTCTGCTGGCGGCGTCCAGTGCGAGAAGGCCACCAGGTCCGCGGGATCGAGGTGCAGCGCGCACTCCTCGGCGGCCTCTCGGGCGGCGGCCCGTCGCGCCGCAGGCTCGTCGTTCACGTCGCCCTCGCGTCGATCGCCATCGTCGACGCGACCGCCGGGGAACACCCACATCCCGCCGAAGGCGACCTCGGATGAGCGATGGAGCATGAGCGTCTCGAGCCCGGGCGGGCCGTCTCGCAGCAGGATCACGGTGGCGGCAGGGATCGCCGACGGGTTCTCGATGTCGCTCACCGCCGCATGCTCCCACGCGGCGCGCGGGCGGCTCAGCGAATGAGCACGGGCCGGCCCTTGCCCACGGCGAGGATCCGGTCCTGCTTCGGCGACAGGGTGAGCTGGGCACCGCCGACCAGCTCGGCTGTCGCCGCGAAGATCTGCGCGCCCAGCGCCTGGCCACCGGTGGAGCCAGCCAGCTTGACCGCGGCGTTGGGGGCGAAGATGGTGCCCTCGAGTTGCAGGTTGACGTTGCCGGTGATCGAGATGAGCCCAGTGCCCGTCGTCCAGAGGAGCAGGTCATCGAAGCGGAAGGTGGGATCGTTCGGGGCGGTCCAGATGACGCTGTTGTTGCCGGCGATGGTCACCTTGCCGGAGCCCAGGTACACGGTCGTCTCGCGCAGCTCGATGTTGCTGTTGTCCAGGAGGTCGCCGGAGCGCAGGTAGAGGATCGTGGGAGCGGGCGGGTCGGTGGCGCAGTTCGCCGGCGCGACGTTGTCGGTGGGGTCGGCGTCGGAGCAGTTCACCCGCAACCCCGCAAGCGCCGAGGCCTTGATCGGCCCGTCGCTGACGATGTTCCCGCCCTGGAAGGTGATGCTGCCGATCGCGGTCAGGCCTGCGCTGCCGCAGTCGATGTACCAGTTGCCGGCCGGCACCACCGTGATCCCGACCGGTGAGCAGCTGCGGCCGCTGGTGGTCCATCGCGTGAAGGAACCCGGAGGTTGGGGGGCACCCGACCCGCCCCAGTCCGCGACCATGGCGTTGATCTGGGCCGGCCCGGAGCCGGGGCAGCCGGCGGCCGGGTCGCAGTTGTACTTCCAGTCCATGCCGTTGCGGCCCACCCGAGCGGAGGACGCGATGGGCAGCGGGCTGAGCACGCCGCTGCTGTAGGCGCTGGTGGCATCGCCATCGGCCAGCGCCCACATCGCGATCTGACCTGCTGTGACCGAGCCCTGCCCGTTCACGTCGAGCACGACCTTGTTCGGGTTCGAGCACGCGGAGCCGTCCGAGTCGATGTCGATGTACCCGGGTTGACCTGATTGCGTGTTCACGGTCAGTGAGGCGTTGCCGTTCACCGTGAGGACGCCGCACGCGTGCTCATCCACGAGCACGAGGGGAGCTTGGGCGTCGCCGACCCCCCGCAGGAGCCGGCCCACCGCGTGGACGTCCAGCGACACCGACCCCTTGGCCAGCTGGTTGGCCCGGGTCTGCTCGATTCGCACACCAAAGCGGTCGCAGGGATCGCCATCGAGGCTCGCGGCGCTCTGGCCCTGCAGGAGCCAGCTGTTGGTGGGCACCGGATGGGTGAGGGTGATGCGGTACTCGCTCACGGTCGCCGTGACCGAACGGGCCGTGGCGGGGGAGCAGGCAGAAGCGAAGGCCGAGCAGGCCGGGGCCGGGCGGTTCTTCGCGGTCGGGAGGTTCACCGTCAGGTAGTCCCACGCCGCGATGCAGGCCGTCACCGCCGGATCGGTCGCCGGGCCGAGCCGTGCCGTCCCGGCCAGCGCGATGGCATCGGCTGCCATCTGGTCCTCGTCGCGGTCGCGCCGGGCACCGCTCATGTCGAGCACCAGTGCCACCATCACGAGGAGCGCCCCCATGGCGGCGGCCACGATGACGATCACTGCCCCGGCATCGCTCCCGGGCTGACAGGCGCGGCGTGCCTCGTGGTCAGAGCCCACTGCGCGCCTCGTAGCGGTACACGACCTGGCGGCGGAGGGCCAGCGTCTGGCGCTTGAAGCCGATGTCGAGGATGCCGTTGCGCTCGAGCACCACCTGCACGCGCCGCTCGGTCGAGGCCTGTCCGTCGTCGAAGCACCAGTCGGTGCCCGTGGTGCGCACACCGGCCGCGTCGAGGCGACGGCTAGCCGTCTTGTCCGGTGCCACCCCAGGTGGGTGCACGTAGGCCACGCAGACGGCCCGTCCCGACACCGTCGAGCCCATGTTCCCCTCGCTGGCCGTCACCGCACGATCGGCGATGCCATCGAGCCACGCCGGCACCTCCGCGCTGGTGGCCGGCAGCGGCAGTGTCGAGGCGTAGCGACCGGCTACGCGCGAGCCCTGGCCGAGGGCCTGGCTCTGGTTCCAGGCGGTCGCGCCCGTGATCATCCCGAGCAGGAGGATCATGAGCACGGGCATGATCAGCGCGAACTCCACCACGGCCGCCCCACCGTCGCCCGTCAGCCCCGCCGCTCGACGGCCCATGTCAGAACGCCCCGTTCTGCATGATCGAGAGAGCTGCTGGCCCGAGCACGACCAGGAACATCGGCGGGAAGATGCAGAACACCATCGGCACGAGCATCTTCACCGGCGCCTTCTGCGCCTTCTCCTGGGCCGCCTGACGACGGGCCACCCGCATCTCTTCGGCCTGGTTGCGCAGCACCGTCGACACGGAGATGCCGAACTGATCGGCCTGGCGGATCGCCATCACGAACGATCGCACCGACGGCAGCTGCACTCGCTCGGCGAGGCCGGTGAGGGCGTCGGCGCGGCTCGAACCGGCCCGCATCTCGGCCAGCGCGAGGGCGAACTCGTCCGACATCGGGCCGTCGATGTTGGCGACGGTGCGCGACACCGCAGAGGTGAAGCCGAGGCCGGCCTCCATGCAGATCACGAGGAGGTCCATGATGTCCGGCAGCTGCCTGCGGATCTGGTGCTCGCGGGCCTCCACCTGCGAGCGGAGCTTGCGACTGGGAAGGATGGTGCAGCACGCCACGGCGACGCCGGTGCACGCGAGCCGCAGCATCCCCCCTTGGGAAGCGGCGAGCGTCCAGGCGAGGTAGGCCACGAACGGTGCGGCGAGGAGCGTCAGCACCCGGATGGCGAGGTAGCGATCGGTGTCGACCTCGGGGCGGCCCGCTCGTCGGAGCATCACTCGGATCTGCTCCACCCGCCCCGCAGGGGAGAAGCGCCACCCCAGCTTGGTGAGGGTGCGCAGCACTGGTTGGGTGACCCGGTCGGCGAAGGGGAGCATGAGCTCTTGGTCGCGCAGGTCGACGAACTTGTAGAGGTCGTCGATGCCGCGGAGCTTGGTGCGGAGGCTGACCCTGTCGACGATGGCGAGGCCGGCGCCTGCGACTGCTCCGGCGCCGGCCAGGGCGGTGATGACGGCGAGGAGCGCACCGAGGCCGGTCTGGGGGAGGAGCTCAGACATCGATCTTCAGCATCCGAGTCATCCAGAAGTAGCCGCCGCCGATCATGGCCGCGCTGACCCCCAGCAGGATGTGGCCGATCGACGTCGTGAGCATCGGCTTCATGTAGGCCGGGTTCATGAGGGCCATCACGCCGCCGAGCGCGGGCACCATCACCACGAGCATCAGCGCGGATGCTCGACCCTCGGCGGTGAGCGCCTTCACCTCCCCGTGCATCCTGGCCCGCTCCCGCATGGTGGCGGCGACCTGGTCGAGCAGCTCGGCCAGGTTCCCGCCCACCTCGGCCTGGATCTGCATGGCCAGCACGGCCCAGCGGAAGTCATCGCTGCCCACCCGCTCGGCGGCGTCGGTCAACGTGTCGGCCAGGGTGCGGCCGAGTCGGACCTCGGCGACGACCTTGCGCAGCTCGCGGCCCATCGGGTCGCCGACCTCGCGCGAGAGCGCTTCCATGCCTTGACCCACCGACCGCCCGGCGC
The DNA here is from genome assembly GCA_046595835.1 of Acidimicrobiales bacterium. Classification (GTDB taxonomy): domain Bacteria; phylum Actinomycetota; class Acidimicrobiia; order Acidimicrobiales; family VFJN01; genus VFJN01. The sequence continues at coordinate 3,986 of JBKJSO010000321.1, forward strand.
GCAGTGAGCCAGCGAGGGTGGTGAGGGCATCGGGGAGCTGCTTGTTGAAGCGCTTGAGGCGACGCTTGGCGAGGAAGCGGAGCGCGAACGGCGGAAACAGGGCGGCGAAGAGGAGGCCCGCGATCGCCTTCCCGGCGGACTGGGTGGTCGCCATGATCACCACGGGGAGCACGATGCTCGCCACCAGGTGGGCCAGGATCACCTCTGCTGGCCGCACCGGCACGTCGGCCGCCCGCAGCGATCGTTCGACAGAGCCAAGTGCGCCGCGTCGGTTGGCGAGGTTGGCGGTGACCTCCACCGCCCGGCGAAGCGTCGGCGACGCGGCCAGCGCCTCATCGAGGCGCCGGGTGCGACGATCCCCTCGACGGGGCTCGGGCTTCGATGGCTGACGGGCGAGCACACGAGCCCGCTCTCGGCCGAGGTGCGTGAGCGTCACCACCAGCACGCCCACGCCGCCCACGATCCCGGCGATCAGCAACAGGACGATCGGCTGGGCGAGGGCACTCACCGGAGCTCCGCCATGCGGTCCTTCAGCCCCTGTCCGGGGACGGGCTCGAACATGTCGGCACCTACTGGGATCCCGGTGTCCTCGAGCTTCTCGACAAAGGTCGGTCGGACCCCGGTCGGCTGCAGTGAGCCCTGGTGGCGCCCGTTGGCGTCGACGCCGGCCGCGAAGTCGAAGAGGAAGATGTCCTGCAGGGTGATCTTGTCCCCCTCCATGCTGTCGATCTCGGTGATGTGCGTGACCCGGCGGGTGCCGTCGCGCAGGCGGGTGAGCTGCACGATGACGTCGACCGCGGATGCGACCTGCTCGCGGATCGCCCGGATGGGCAGGTCGAACCCCGCCATGAGCGTGAGCGTCTCGATGCGACTCAGCGCATCTCGAGGGCTGTTGGAGTGCACGGTGGTCATCGACCCGTCGTGGCCGGTGTTCATGGCCTGGAGCATGTCGAGGGCCTCGCCGCCGCGGCACTCACCCACGACGATGCGATCGGGGCGCATGCGCAGGCTGTTCTTCACCAGGTCGCGGATGGTGATCTCGCCCGTCCGCTCCACGTTGGGGGGTCGGGTCTCCATGCAGAGCACGTGGCGCTGATGGAGCTGTAGCTCCTTGGCATCCTCCACTGTCACGATCCGCTCGTCGTTCGGGATGAACGACGACAGCACGTTGAGCAATGTCGTCTTGCCGGTTCCGGTACCGCCTGACACGACGATGTTGAGTCGGCCCTCGATGCAGGCTCGCAGGAACCGCACGCTGCGCTCGTCGAGGGTGCCGAACCGCACAAGGTCCACTGCCATGAACGGGTCTCGGGCGAACTTGCGGATGGTGAGGAACGGGCCGTCGATGGCCAGCGGCGGGATGATGGCGTTGACACGGGAACCGTCGGGCAGGCGGGCATCCACCATCGGCGACGACTCGTCGATGCGGCGGCCAACGTTCGACACGATCTTGTCGATCACCCGGCGCACGTGCCCTGCATCGACGAACCCCGACGCGACCTCGACGACCTTGCCGGCTCGTTCCACGAACACGATGTCGGGACCGTTGACCATGACCTCGGTGACGGAGTCGTCGTTGAGGAGGTCCTCGATGGGCCCGTAACCCACCACGTCGTTGCGGATGTCCGACGCGAACTGCTCGTAGAGCTCGCCACCGGCGGGGATGCCGGCGTCCTCGAAGGCCACGGCGATGGTCTCGCGCAGGCGCTCCTCGAGCTCACCGTCGTGCACCGTGTCGTCGAACAGCAGGGGGCCGAGGTCCTTGACGACGCGCCGGTGGATCTCCGCGTGCAGGTTCGGGGGGAGGCTGATGCGCGGCTCGGGTGGCGGCGGCGCGGCTGACGGGCGGAGGACATCGGCGACGCCGTCGTCGCTCTGACCGGCGTCGTCCGCCTCCGCGGGTGCGTCGGCGACCCCGTCCAGGTCTTTGCGAGCAGCGAGGATCCGATCCGGCAGGGCGCTCATGGCGTCCCGCTGACGGGGGCCGGCTCGGCGGTGAGGGTGGCGGGTAGGGCATCCGTCTTGCCCACCGGGGCCTGGGGGGTGGGAGCGTTGCTGGGACCCACGAGGGCCAGCAGCACCTCGTACTGACGGGTCACGAAGAGGAGTCGGGCCGCGTCCCGGGGTGCTACCGCCACGGTGTAGGTGCTGGCCCCCGGGTTGGCGACAGGTTCCGTGGCCCCCGGGGCGGGGCGCACCGCAGTGCCGATGGCGATGACCTGCAGGTCCTGGAACACGTGCACCATGGCCGGGCCACCCGAGTCGGGGAAGCCCAGCTCGGCGGCGTTGGGCACGTTGACGAGCAGGTTCACGTGGTCGCCTGGGCTGATGAGGCTGCCGACGGCTGAGGCCCCGGCGGCTTCGAAGGACACGGCCACGGTGCCGGGGGGGAGGTCATCGGCGAAGGTGGCCGGACCAGCCTTCACGGGCTCCTTGCCTGGTGCGACGAAGGCGCCCTGCACCACGACCTGGCCCGCTCGCAGCACGCCGTCGGCGACCATCCCCGTGACGGTCGCGGGGTCGGTCACGGCCGTGGGGGCAAGGGAGGCCCGCAGGGTCTTCGAGACAGCGATGCGACCGTCGTGCAGCGCGGCGTCGAACACCGTGCCGTCAGGCACGTCCACGGTAGCGACGAACACGTTCACGGGCGCGGCCGCGGCCGAGGCCCGTTCGTCCGCCCCGCCGACGTACTTCATGAGGCCCACACCGGAGCCCAGGGCGACCAATGCCGCCACTGCGACTACGACGAGTCGGTTCATGATGCGCTCCATTGGTGGTGGTCGCCGGTGCTCGACGGGTCGCCCTCCGCGAGCTCGTGGAC
>JBKJSO010000348.1:0-4690 GCA_046595835.1 Acidimicrobiales bacterium
TCGACGAGCTGTGAGCCCTTGTTGCGGACGTTGTTGACCTCAGTGGAGACCGTGTGCATCGTGATGATCGCCGGGGCACTGGGCACGAGGAGCCGGCCCAGCAGGTCGAGGTCGTCGATGTCGCGGTCGAGCCACGTGTCCCACGCCGAGGGCGGCAGGATCACCGGCATGCGGTCGTGGATCGTCGCCATGGCGTCGTTGGGCGCGGTGGTGATGATCGTGCACGACCGCAACGGATCCTGGTCCTTGTTCGGCCCCTTCCACACCCCCCAGAGCCCGGCGAAGGCGTAGGGCTCACCATCAGGTCGATGGATGAAGTACGGCTGCTTCTTGGCCCGCGGCGCCGCGTCCGGATCCTTCTTCCACTCGTAGAAGCCGTCGGCCGGGATGATGCAGCGTCGCCGCCTGAAGGCCGACTTGAAGGCGTTCTTCTCTGCGAGGGTCTCCGCCCGAGCGTTGATCATCTTGGAGCCGATCTTCGGGTCCTTCGCCCACAGCGGCACGAGGCCCCAGTGGAACGCGTCGACGACCCGGGTGGCGCCGTCGGACAGCACGGCGTACACGTCGTTGGTGGGCGCCACGTTGTAGGACGGCTCGAGCAGCGCTTCGGAGGCCTCCGCTCCGAAGTAGGCCGCGATCTGGTCCGGCGGGGTGGCTGAGACGAGGCGGCCGCACATGGTCGTCGAACCTATCCGGCAGGGCCGGCCGGCGAGTCCTACGCTGCCCCGGATGAGGAAGCAGGAGACGCGGCGCTGGACCATCGGCGCCATCGAGGTCGTGCGGGTCCCTGACCCCGACTTCGAGTTGATCCTTCCCCAGGACGACGCCACGGCCGCCATCCTCAAGGCCACCCCCTGGCTGTGCCCCGAGTTCGTCACCGACGATCAGGCGTTGCGCGTCGGCTCGTCGGCCATCGTGGTGCGCACGCCATCGGCGACCATCGTCGTGGATCCGTTCCTCGCCTTCGACGATCCGGCCCGCCTCGCCCCTCGACTCGCTGCCCTGCGAGCAGCCGGTGTCGATCCTGAACGCGTCGACGTCGTCATCAACACGCACATCGATGGCGTCGGTGCCAACGTCCACGCCGATGGCACACCCGCGTTCCCCGTCGCTCAGTACCTGCTCCCGGCCGCTGAGCTGGAGGACGCTCACGCAGGGGTACGTGGCGACGCCGGCGCCGCTGTCGTGGCGCTCGAGGGCCTGGGCCGCGTCGCAGCCGCGGCCTGTGGCGAGCCGGTGACGCCGGGGGTGCGGCTTGAGGACGCGCCGGGGCACAACCGGGGCCACGTTGCCGTCTGGCTGGAGTCGGGTGGCACCCAGGCCGTGATCACCGGCCACCTGTTCCTTCATCCGGCCCAGATCGCCAACCCCGACGTCGACAACGGCGATCACGATCCCGTCACCCTGGCCCGCACCCGCCGATCGGTCCTGGCCAGGTGCGTGCGTGAGGACATCGTTCTCATCGGACCGCTGTTCGCCTCACCCGGTGGCGGCAAGGTTCGCCAAGACGGCGCGTCGTGGCGCCTGCAGGTCGCGTCCGCCTAGCGCGGCGAGCAGCCCGGCTCACCTCACCCGAAAGGAGCGGCCCTGGACGATGCGTGCGCAGCCGTCGGCGAGCCGCTAGAACGGCGGCGATGATGGCCGGGTCCGGATGAGGTTTGCGCTCTGCGACAGTGATCAGCTCTACACGAGCATGGTCGAGATCATGCTCAACAACCTCGGGCACGAGGTGATCGGCGTGGCCACCACGGAGGCAGACTCCACGGCGCTGATCGCGGCAGCCCGACCCGACGCTGTCATCTTGGGCCTTCCCCTGACGCTGCACAGCGACTTCGACGTTCCGGCGACGGCCACCACGATGGGGGCGGTCACGATCATCTTCGCCGAGCGCGTCGACGACGCCCTCCTCGGGCACTATGCAGTCCGACCGACGGTGGTCTTCAAGCCCCACCTCACCGACCTCGAGCGAGCCGTCGGCCGGCTCGGGTTGAGCGCGACCAACAAGGTGCTGACCGACGAGCGCCGCGGTCGACCCTGGCGCGACCAGTCGGGGTCGGGGCCGACCAAGATCAGCGATCCGCAGGACTTCTACGCCGGGCTCAACGACGCAGCAGCGGGCGACGCGCTGCTCGCGATCGAGCTGGGCGAGCTCGACGCGGAGGTGGAGGAGGCGTCGGTGGCCGCCGTGCGCGTCCGGACGATCATGCGAGGCGCCGACCGCCTGCTGCTCTCCCCCGGCATGCTCCGCCTGTACCTACCCGGTGCCGGCAGCGAGGGGGTCCGCTCCTTCCGCTCTCGACTGGCCGACGCCGGCGCGCTTCCCGGCGGCGCAGTGGTGCGTTGGGTGGTGGTCGGTGATGGCGAGGACCCCGCCGACGCGTTCGACCGCCTCAAGACCACCGATCCGTCCTAGTACCAATCGGCACAGCACAAGGGGCCACCCTCGCGGATGGCCCCTTGTGCTGCACTCCCGGTCGGGCCGAGAGGATTCGAACCTCCGACCTCTTGACCCCCAGTCACATCATGGTCGTGTCGCCCACTGCCTTCTCGTGCCGGGCAGGGCTGTGACCTGCGTGTTTGCACGCGCGACTCGTCCGCCCCGTACGTCGAACATCGGCCCGTGCCGCCACGTCTGCATACATTCTGCATACATGGTTCGTGCTGGTCATCCTGCGCGCTGCCGTGGATGGCGAGCACACGCTCGGGCGGTATGATCAGTGGTATGACCACGACCAAGATTGCCGTCAGCCTTCCGGCGGAGCTCGTCGAGCATGCCCAGCGAGCCGTCGCCGAAGGGCGGGCGACCAGCGTCAGCGCCTACGTCGCCCATGCGCTCGAGGAGTCGGCAAAGCTCGATGACCTGGCGTCGCTCCTCGATGACATGCTCGACGAGACCGGCGGGCCCCTCACCACGAAGGAGCGCAAGGCAGCCGATCGGGCACTGGGTCGGTGAGCGGCGCTGTGCTCGACACCGGAGCCCTCGTCGGATTCGAACGCAACGACCGGCGCGTGGTGGCCATCGTTGCCCGTGCGCTCGAACATGGAGATCCGCTCGTCGTACCAGCCGGCGTAGTCGCCCAAGCATGGCGTGACGGGCGCACGCAGGTCCGGCTGTCCCGTCTGCTCGGCTCGCCTGTGTGCGAGGTCGTCCCGCTCGACGATCTCGCCGCCCGATCGGTCGGACAGCTCTGCGGGACGACCGACACCGACGACACCACCGACGCAGCCGTCGCGCTCACCGCACGACAACGCGGGCTCCGGGTCATCACGTCCGACCCCGACGACCTCCGACGAATCGACAGCCACCTCGACGTGGTCCCGATCTGAGGGCGTCGTACCCCCGCCGAACCGCCCCGACGATTTCTACCTCTGCAGGTAGCTGGACATGACCGCCTCTTGCCGTGCCACAGATCGCGCGGGCCGTTGTCACGCCTATCTGGATGATCGGTGCGGCCGTCGACCTCGACGACGATCGAGACGCGACCGCTGAGGAACGGCACTTACTAGTCTGCGCGCTGGTGTCGCCGACCGTGCGCCGCCGTAGCCGCGCCCGTCGCGTGGCGGAGGGGGTGAGAGCTGTGCCCGGCATCGGGAAATTATGGAAGTCCGTGGTGAACGTGACCGACCTCGATGAAGGAGAGCGGTTCTGGTCGGCTGTGTCGGGTCTGACTCCTCAGGGCCGGCACGGAGGCCAGTTTTCGGTCCTTGACTATGACGACGGCGAAGACCCACCCAGTGACCGGTGGATACTGCTGCAACTCGTTCCGGCGGGTCAGGCAAATGGCGGCAGTGGCACCCATCTCGACTTCCGGGTCGAGGATGTCGCGCTCGCCGCTCAACAGATCGAGGCCATCGGCGGGACGGTGCTCAAGCCCCCCGCGGTTTACACGGGAGAGAACACTCCGGACATGGAGTGGGCGATCATGCAAGATCCCTTCGGGAACGAGTTCTGCATCGTTCGCTACCCGGCCTAACCTCCATGGCAGTCCAGACGGCGTCGCGTAATGCCGGATGAGCAGCGGCCGAGCCCACCAGCTATCTGGATGATCGGCGCGACCGTCGAGCGCGACGGCGGTCGAGACGCCACGGCTGAGGATCGGCACTTATGAGGGCCTTACGCGGCAGTAGCGGCAGCGATCAACGGCGAGTTGGCAGGGTTGCTGAGGCGAGCTCCTGGTCTGTCATCGGCTGGCGAACGTCGGTCTCGTAGCCGGCCTGGAGCAAGGGTCCGGGGTTGTCCGTTTCGCATCGGTAGAGGGTCCACGTGTCCGGCACGCCCTTAAGTTCGTGCGACCCGCGGGACGAGAACTCGAGTCCAGAGCCGAGCACGAGGTCTTTCACGGTAGAGGAGACCAGGACCTCGCCTGCTTCGGCGATCGACGCGATGCGGGCGGCGACGTTGACGGCAAGGCCGATCAGGTCGCCGTCGCGTGTCGCCTCACATTCCCCAGTGTGCAGCCCCACGCGGATGTCCAAGCCGCTGGATCGCGCAGCATCGACCATCGCCGTAGCGAACCGCACGGCGCGGGCCGGGCGGGCGAAGTGGACGAGGCGGCCGTCGCCGGTGTGCTTTATCGCTTGGCCGCCGAGGCGGACGAGCAGCTCATCCATGCGCCGGTCGTGGTCGGCCAGGCGTGCCCGCCAAGCCGCGTCACCGGCGGAGGCGAGCTGACGGGTGGAGTCCACGATG
>JBKJSO010000361.1:0-4958 GCA_046595835.1 Acidimicrobiales bacterium
ATCGAGATCCCGACATCGGAGATCGAGGGCACCCTGGCGACGGGCGCCGGACTCGAGGTGGAACCGCACGAGCAACAGATCGAGGTCGGGGTCACGGGTGGTCGTGCGCACAGCGTCGATGAGCTCGGCGAGCCCGTCGTCGCCGAGGGCGCGCCGGCGACTCCGGGCCCGCCAGGCTTGTACAGCGCGGCGGCTGGGTTGGCGGTGACCCAGACCGGCGGCCACGGCCCGCGCAAACAGGGCGCGGAGCGCGGCGACACAGGTCTTCTTCGACGCCCGGCCGGTGCTTCCGGGCCGTGAGCGCTGGGCCCGTTGCACCGCGGCGTCCACCACCGCCGCGAGATCCTCCAGGTCGACGTCGTGGAGATGACGCCAGTAGGGCCGGTAGGTGGCGACGGTGGCAGGAGTGAAGGTCGGGGCGATCGTGTCGGTGAAGGCGGCGAGGGTCGGGATCCGATCGTCGAGGTCGCCGCCGTCGGCGATGAGATCGCGCAGGTTGAGGCCGAGGCGGTGGGCTTCGTCGAGTAGGACTCGGGCTCGGAGGGTCCGGTCGATCATCGGGACCGTCCGATGAGGAGGTCGCCGACGGCGTCGAGGACGTTGACCCGGCGATTCATCCCGGGCGGGGCGCCGATAGGTGCGCTCAGGCACGGGGGCTCACCGCAGCGGGTGGCTGCCACCACTCCGCTGTTGATGCCACCACCATGGGAAGCGGCCGGTGAACGATGCAGGATGGGGCCATGATCAGGTGCTGTCCGGCGTGACGCCGTTCGTGTGGTGGGCCCACCGACGTGGGTCGCTCCGGGCGCTTCTTGGCGTCGCGCTCGTCGTTGGCTTGGTGGGCGGCCTCGCTCTGGCCTCGCTGGCCGGGGCCCGGCGCACGGCGTCGACGTTCGCTGTCTACGAGGACCGGAACGTCCTCAGCCACATGGCGGTCAACACCTTCGTGCCCGACCTCGCCCGCGTCGACGCCATCGCTGCGCTTCCCGGCGTCGAGTCGAGTGCCACCTACGTCGGTCTGGGCGCATATCCCGTCGTGGACGGCGAGATCATCCGGGACTTCCGCTACACCGGGCTGTTCGGTAGCTACGACGGCCGCTTCCTCACCCAGGACATCGCCACCGTCGTCCGCGGGCGGCTCCCTCGCTTCGACGCGGCCGACGAGATCGCACTCACACCCGACCACGCCGCGCACTTCGGCCTGGACGTTGGGAGCGAGATCACCTACCACTTCGAGACCACCGACGCGAAGGACTCCGGGACTGTCACCGATCTCGGCGACACGACGTACCGCGTGGTCGGCATCGTCGAGCTCCCGCCGGTGCTCGTCGACGAGAACGACATCATCCAGGGAGCGATCCTGCCCCCGGCCGCCACCGCCAAACGGCTCGATAGCTTCTACTACGCCTGGCAGGGCCTCCGACTCGACGACGGGATCGGCGGAATCCCTGCGCTGATCGAACGGCTCAAGAGAGACCCGTCAGTCAACAGCCTGCCCGCAGTCGTTCAACGCTACGACCTGACCCGTGCTCAGGTGCAGCGCGCGGTCCGACCGCAGGCGATCGCGCTCGGCCTGTTCGGAATCGCTGCCTTCGTCGCTGCCCTGGCCTTGGGGGGTCAGGGCATCGCCCGGCAGGTGAACCGGTGGCGGACGCCCACCTCGGTGCTCCGGGGCTTCGGGGTCAGCCGTCGGTCCCGCGTCGTTCTCGCGTCTCTCGACTCCCTCCTCGCGGTCGGCGCGGGGAGCGTCCTCGCACTCGTGATTGCAGTGGCCGCGTCGCCGGTCGCGCCGGTGGGCGCCGTTCGGCGCGTCGCGCCCGACACCGGGTTCCACGTCGACGCCACGGCCGCGATCGGTGGGGCGCTTCTCCTCGCCGTGCTCCTCACCGCCGGGATCGTCGCGCTGGCCGTCGAGGCAACGCGTCCCACCGGACGCGTCCGGCCGGTCCCCCCGTCGCGCCTCGCCAACCGGGCGGCCGCCGCCGGTGCCTCGGCGCCCGTGGTCGTCGGCGTCCGGTTCGCTCTCCACTCCGGCGGGCCTGATCAACGCAGCCCGGTACGAGGCTCGCTCGCCGCCGGCGCGATCGCCCTCGCCGCGGTGGTGGCCGCCGCCGTCTTCGGAGCCGGCCTCGTCCACCTGATCACCAGGCCGGCCGAGTTTGGGTGGAGTTGGGACCACATGCTCATCGCCGAGGCGGGCTACGGGTCCCTCGACCGAGCGCTCGTCGACGAGGCGCTGGCCGCCGAGCCCGACATCACGGCCGCATCATTGGTGGCGTTCACCGACCTCCCGGTGGGAGACGTCTCCGTGCCCGCCATGGGAGTCGAGGAAGTGATCCCTGGGATCCACTTCACCATCAACGCCGGCCACGCCCCCGCGGGTGCCGAGGAGATCGTCCTCGGGGCTCTCACCATGCGGACGCTGCACGTCGGCGTCGGTGACCGGCTGACCGTCACCACCCCCGACGGACCGAAGGAACTCGAGGTCGTGGGATCGATGACGTTCCCCACGATTGGCAAGGGCGGTGCCGACCACCCGTCGCTCGGCCGGGGTGCACTGCTCACCGACGACGGGCTGCGGGCCCTCGTCTCCCCCGGCGAGGCTTGCCTCGAATCCGAGGAAGCCATCTGCTCGCAAGCCATCCTCCTCGATCTCGCCGACGGTGCCGACGACGACGCCGTCGTCGGGCGCATCATCGCCCGCGACCCCGATCACATCCCCGGCGGGACCTACGAGCAACCGCTCAGCCGGGGCGCCGACATCCGGAACTACGACCAGATGCGCCGGGGGCCAATTGCCCTGGCCGCTCTGCTCGCCTTGTCGGCGCTCGCCGCGCTGGGGTTCGCCCTGGTGTCGTCGGTCCGTAGTCGCCGACGCGACCTCGCCCTCCTGAAGGCGCTCGGGGTCACTCGCACCGGACTCCAGACCACGGTCCTAGTCCAGGCGCTGGTGATGGCCACGGTCGCGGTGCTGGTCGGCATTCCTTTGGGTCTGGTCGCCGGCCGATTGGCGTGGAGGCGGTTCGCCGAGAGCGTCGGCGTGCCCCCATTCCCCACGGCGCCGGTCGTCACCCTGGCAGCGATCGCAGCCGGAGTGCTGGTCGCGTGCCAGTTAGCGGGGGCCCTGCCAGCCGCGTTGGCCGCCCGCACCCGGGTGAACGAGGCGCTCCGCTCGGAATAGCTTGCCGGCCGTCACGCGAGGGCCGGCGCGAGCGGACGGTCGGGGGCAGTCGATCGGTACGGTCCACGGTTGACCTCGGTCCTGATTGGCACACAATCAACGAACCGCGCCGTCGCTGCGGCCGACCTGACGATCCCACTGATCGCACTCGAACTCGCCGACACCACCAGATGACAAGCACCACCGATCACCAAATCGCGTGGGCCTTCAGCCGCGGGAGATCGCGCGTACCCAGCGCCCTCCAACGCGGCAGGGTCGCCGTCGGCGTCAGCTCCGTCCGGCGAAGGCGGCGAGGAGTTCCACCGCGTCGGACGGACCGGTTGCCAGGAATCGGATCTCTGCTCCGGAGTGTGCGCGGGTGAGGATGTCGGCAGCCTGCTGAGCGGCCCCGAGCACGACGGGACCCAGTGCCCAGGAGCCGTCCGGCTCGTTCGGGATCCCCGGCTCCACTCCAACTGCAGCGGCGGCCACTTCGGTGCCAACGGTCAGGAACAAGTGGTCATCGAGTGAGCCGAGCCCAACCGCCCGCCGGATCTGCGAGTGGTGCATCCATCGCTCGACGTACTCCCGAGCAATGGCATGCCAGAACGGCGAGCTGGAACCTTGGGCCCCGAAGAACCCGACCGGTTCGCCCGCAGCCGCAGGGTCTACGTCCTCGTAGTAGCGGGCGGTCCACTCGCCCGCAAGCCGCAGAAGCTCCATCACGAGCTCGGTACTGAGAAACCTGGATGCGGCCACCCAGCGGTCGTTGAACGTGTCGAGAAGGGCCCGGAAGTCGGCGCCTGGCAGCTCGGCGGCGACCTGAAGGAGCCCGTTCTCGGCACCGTCGCGCTGGCGGCTCAGCAGACTCAGATCGTCACCCAGGATGTGCGTGGCGACGCCCTTCACGGTGTATCGGCGCTTCGTTGCTAGCCCGCGATCGCGATGCGGTAGCCACCGTCGAAGAGCTCTTGTTGCCGTAGGTGGCCGTGCTGTCGATCCCACGCGCCGGTACTGAGATCTGCACGCAGTCGGGCGGCACCCCGTTGTCGCTCACCGTCGGCGAGCATCGCAAGCCAGGACATCCCGTCCTGCACTTCCGGGTCGAGGTAAGCCTCGGGCCGAGCCCAGAACGCCACACCGAATCCGTCAAGGCAATCTCGCGGTACGAGTACCGGCCGGATTTCTCGCATGTGCAGATGTTCCCTGAGCAATCGTTCGCCTGGGGGGTTCTTCTCGGTCGGGAGCGATAACGCAGCCGGGAAGTACTCGAGGGCCCAGAAGTCGTGGGTCTCCAGTGACTCGAAGAAGAACACGACCTGGCGGCGCGCAACCCGCGCCATCTCCAGGAGCCCCCGGGTCGGATCGGACCAGTGGTGGATGGTGAGCACCGCCATCGCGACATCGAACGACTGATCAGCGAACGGCAGGGACTCGGCCACACCGCGCACGACTGGCGCGGGGTGGCCGCCGCGCTGGGTGATCATCCGCCTCGACGGCTCGACCGCGACGACGTCCCGGTCGATCGGCTCGTAGTTCCCTGACCCGGCTCCGACGTTGACCACCGAGCCCATACCAAGCGCCGAGTGGATCTGCGCCGCGATGCGAGGATCCTCCCGGCGTGTCCTGGCGTACGAGCGGCCAATGTCGTCGTAACGATCCCCGGCGCCCGTCATGCCGGCAGCGTCGCGGAGCGGACCAGATCCACTCCGCCCTCGGTATGGGCTCGGTCGTCAACGTCGGAGCCGGGTCAGGGAACTACGAGCCGATCGAGCGGAATGTCGTCGCGGTCGAGCCC
>JBKJSO010000067.1:0-2522 GCA_046595835.1 Acidimicrobiales bacterium
GCCATCTCTTCACCGCCCTCGGCCGAGCCAACTTCCGCGTCGACACCGTGCTCGAACCGGAACCGGGCACGGCGGGCCACCGCAGCCCTCAGTGGCACGACCACATGCGCTACGTACCGGCCACCCTCATCATCCGGGCGCGCAAGCAAGGCATCTGAGCGCCCTACTGCCGCTCCGGCTCCGCCGGCCGTGCGGCCCACCAGGCGGCGAGACGCCGGTAGGCCTCCTCCTCGCCAAGCGGACCCTCCTCCAGACGGGCTTCGAGCAGCATCGCAAGCGCCTCGCCGACGGCCCGGCCGGGCCCGATGCCCAGCTGGGCCATCACCGCGTCGCCGTCGAGATCCGGCCGCAGCGATCCCAGCTCCTCACGTTCGCGCAAGTAGGCGATGCGCTCCTCGAGGGCGTCCATCCGAGCGGCCAGCATCTGCGCCTTGCGCTCGTTGCGAGTCGTGCAGTCGCACCGCGTGAGCTCGTTGAGCTGCTCGAGGAGCGGGCCGGCATCGCGCACGTAGCGGCGAACCGCCGCGTCGGTCCACACGTCATCGCTGTAGCCATGGAAGCGGAGGTGCAGGTACACCAGCTGGGTGATCGCGTCGATCTGATCGTTCGGGAACCGAAGGGCGCGCAGCCGATCGCGGGCCATGCGAGCGCCCACCACCTCGTGGTGGTGGAACGACACGCCCTTGGTGCCGATCGAGCGGGTCTTGGGCTTGCCGACGTCGTGGAGCAGGGCGGCCATGCGCACGATCAGCTCGGGAGCGGTCTTGGCCACCACGGCGATCGTGTGGGCGAGCACGTCCTTGTGGCGGTGGATCGGGTCCTGCTCCACCCGCATCGCGGGGAGCTCCGGGAGCACGATGTCGGCGATGCCCACGTCGACAAGGAACCACAGGCCGGCGCTCGGCTCGTCCACCACCAACAGCTTGCAGAGCTCGTCACGCACCCGCTCGGCCGACACGATCTCGAGGCGACCGACGAGCTCGCGCACCGCGGCAAGCACCTCCGGCTCGGGGGTGAGCCCGTAGCCGGCGATGAAGCGGGCGGCCCGGAGCATCCGCAGGGGATCGTCGCTGAAGGACACCTCCGGGGCGAGCGGCGTGCGGAGCACACCGGCAGCCAGGTCGGCCACGCCACCGAACGGGTCGATGAGCTCGGGCTCCTCTCCCGCGGCCCCGGTGACCCGCAAGGCCATGGCGTTGACCGTGAAGTCGCGCCGGGAGAGGTCGGCCTCGATGTCGTCGGCGAACGACACCTCGGGCTTGCGCGAGTCAGGGACGTAGGCCTCGGCTCGATGGGTGGTGACCTCGAAGACCACGTCACCCTTCTTCAAGCCGATGGTGCCGAAGCGGGCACCTTGATCCCACATGGCGTCGGCCCACCCCCGCACAAGCTCGGTGGTGACCTCGGGCCGCGCGTCGGTCGTGAGGTCGATGTCGCCGCTCAGCGCACGGCCGAGGACGAGATCGCGCACGATCCCGCCCACGAGGTAGATCCGGTGACCAGCGGCGTCGAAGCGCTCCGCGAGGGGCCTGATCTCCTCGAGGATCGGGGCGAGGCGCTCGGGGATCACCCAGCGAGGGTACGCGTCCGCGGTCCAGCCCTCCGAACCCGAACGCGTCGAGGGGCCGCCCGGCGAACCGGGCGGCCCCTCGACAAGGCAGAGCTCAGATGGTCAGACGAACAGGCGGCGGCGCAGGGCGAAGAGCCCCAGCGCACCGAAGCCCAGCCCAGCGGCCATGCCGGTCGCAGCGGTGCCACCCGTCTTGGCGAGGGCACCACCATCGCTCGGCAGTGCATCACCGGCGAGAACGTTCGCGTCCGTCTCGTCGTCGTCGTTCGGCACGTACGAGGCAGCGTTCCCGGCGTTGCCATCGCTGTGGCAGCCCGGGTCGGCCGCGTCGATCACGCCATCACCATCGTTGTCGGTGGTGTCCTGGCACTGGGTGGCCTCGGAGTTGTCGTTGGCGTCGTAGCTGCTGTCGTTGGTGGCATCGCCATCGGTGTGACAGCCCGGGTCGGCCTTGTCGATCAGCCCATCACCATCGTTGTCGGTGGTGTCCGAGCACTGCGGCTTGGCGCCACCGCCACAGGCGACATCGCTCACCTCAGCGTGTCCGAGCACCACCTTTGCGAGGGGTCCCGGGGCGCCGTTGTCGGCCGCCGCCTGCAGGAGGGTCACGACGATCGCGTCGACGGACACGCCGGTGCTTGTGGGCGTCACCACGTTGAGGTCGACCTTGATGAGGTCGGCCAGCGGCGCCAGGCCGTCGGTGATCTGCTTCAGGGCGTCGTTGATCGGTCCGCTCAAGGGATCCTGGCCACCGATCTGGAGGCTCACCACCTCGGAGTTGGCGGAGTACTGCACCCCGCCCGCACTGCAGACGCCGACGGCTTCGGCGCGGACCAGGTCAGCGCTGACGAGCTTGCCGCCGGGCACACCCCCGTTGATCAGGACGCTGAGATCCTCGATCTGGCCGATGGCCCGTGCGTTGTACGGGCCGGTGACCGCCTGCTGCGAGGCG
>JBKJSO010000115.1:0-2564 GCA_046595835.1 Acidimicrobiales bacterium
GGCGAAGTCGTTGTCGACGTAGTTGGCGAACGGGAAGTAGAGGAAGCCCGTGCCCTTGTCGGCCACCATCGCGTCGTAGGCGAGCGAGGCCGGCGCCTGCCCGGCCGCCCGGGCCCGCGCCCCGATGGTGCGCTCCGCCGGCTGCTCGTAGTCGGGCGGGTCACCGAGCTCGAACAGGGCGTCGAAGCGGGCAACGTCCTGCGGTCGTTCAGCGTCCAGAACCCGCTGACGCATGGCGGGATCGAGCAGGACGGCGAGGCGCTCCTCGAGGGGCACGTCGGCGATGCGCTGGTACTCGGGGTTGGAGGCGAAGGGGCTGAACGTCGCTTGCAGCCCGAACAGCGCGCCGATGGGGCGGGCCGCCACCTGGGCCTTCATGGGCAGGCCGTCAGCGGCCGCCTGCTCGAGCAGGGCGAGCATGCCCCTGTACCCGTCACTGGACCCCTGCTGCGCGAGCGACACGGTGAGCGGCCGTCCGGAGCGCTCCACCATGTGGCGCAGGCGGAGGAACTCCTCGTAGCCGTCGGGGAAGTCGGAGATCAGCTCGATCACCCCTGCGCCGGTCTCCCCCATGGCCTCCGCGATCCCGACCAGCTCACCCTCGGCGGCGGTCAGGGTCGGTGTGAGGTCGCCGGTGCTGGTGCGGTGGTTCAGGGTCCGTGACGTCGTGAAGCCGAGGGCGCCGGCGCGGACGGCTTCGGCGACGAGCCGTCCCATCTCCTCGATCTCCTCGCTCGACGCTTCCTCACGGTTCGCGCCCCGCTCGCCCATCACGTAGAGGCGCAGTGCTCCGTGGGGCACCTGCGTGGCCACGTCGATGTCGTGGTCGAGGCGCTCGATGGCATCGAGGTACTCCGGGAAGCTCTCCCAGTCGAACGACACCCCTTCGTGCAGCGCCGCGCCCGGGATGTCCTCCACGCCCTCCATGAGCTCGATGAGCGCATCGTGATCGGTGGAGCGAACGGGGGCGAACCCCACGCCGCAGTTGCCCATCACCACCGTCGTCACGCCGTGCCACGACGACGGCGCGAGGTGGTTGTCCCAGGTGACCTGGCCGTCGTAGTGGGTGTGGATGTCGACGAATCCGGGCGTGACGAGGGCGCCGCTGGCATCGAGCACCTCCGCCGCGTCGGCGGTGGGTGCCGTGCCCGCGTCGACCACTCCCGTGATGAGGCCTGCGTCGATGACGACGTCTGCGAGGCGCGTGGGGCCGCCGGTGCCATCCACGAGGGTTCCGTTGCGAACGATGAGATCAGCCATCAGTCGAGCAGTTCATCAGATGGCCGGCAGTTGCGCTCGGTCGTGCCTGCTCGGCGACTCCCGACACAGCGCCCGCCGGGGCCAAAGCAGATCGATGGCCCAGAACCTCCCAGTCGGCGCAGTTCGGACATCATCCGCCTTCAGGGGGGCGATCAGACGCGCCGATACCCGATCATGCTTTGTGCCTGGCGTCCCCGAGCTGCTGTAGCCGTGCCGGTCGCTGCCGCCCTCGCATCCGCTGGCTCGGCGCTGGGCGCCGGGACGCCGTCCCAACTGACCTGGGGCGGCACGCTCGCCTCGACGTCGCTCGCCCTCGTCGCACTGCGAGGGACGCGCGGCGGGTCGCTCCTGGCTGGTCAGATCGTGCCGCTGTCGGTGAGCGTGTCGTTGCTGACGATCTGTGGGGCAGGCCTCGACCAGACCGCTGCGGCGCAGTCGTGGCGCTCCGTCGTAGCGGTCGCCGCCTACCCGTTCCTCGGGAAGGCACTGGTGCGTCTCGTCGCTGCCTACCGGCAGGTGCGCGAGGCCGACGTGCTCGTGGAGTCCGCGCTGGTCGGGACCGCCGTCGGCATCGTCCTGCACGTGGCGGTGGGCGGTTGGCGGGCCAACGCGGTCACCTCGGCGTGGAGCGACGCGCAGGGCGCGTTCCCGGCGGTGCTGGTGGCCGTCGACGTCGCCCTGCTCGTGGTGGCAGTACACGGCCTGCGCTCGCCGTCGGCTCGCCGGGGACCCCTTGGTGTTCTCCAGCTTGGTTTGGTGTGCCTGCTCGGGGCGCACCTGTGGCAGCAGATCGCCGTGTCGCAGGGCCACTCGGCGGGCAGCGTGGCCAGCGCTCTCGCGCTTGTCGGGCTGGTCGCCTTCGGCGCAGCCGGCCTTCACCCCGATGCGGCGGTCGAGCCGGATCGGCTGCTCGAGCACCCCGCGCTGTTCTCGGCCTCGCACGCGGGCGTGGTCGTCGTCGCCCTGCTCGCGGCCCCCGGTGCGCTGGCGGTGCAGGCAGTGCGAGGCATCACGGCATCGGCCACCGTGGCCACCGGTGCGGTCATGAGCGGCACGATCCTCGCGGGCTACCTCGTGGGCCTGTTGCGGGAGCGGGCGAGCACGGAGCACCAAGCCACCCACGACGGGCTCACGGGCCTCCCCAACCGGTCGCTGCTCGTCGACCGGCTCGAGCGATCGATCGCGCACGCCCGACGCAACGACGACAGCTGCGCCGTGCTGTTCATGGACCTGGATCGCTTCAAGGAGGTCAACGACACCTTCGGCCACGCGGCCGGGGATGGGCTGCTGAGGACCGTCGCCGA
>JBKJSO010000142.1:0-4170 GCA_046595835.1 Acidimicrobiales bacterium
TTCCACGACTCCGCGGACCTGCACCACCCGCCGCGCTACCGCTGGAAGCTGCTGCCGGCGCGCCACCCGAGCGACTGAGGTCAGAACGACTGGCGTGGCGCCTGCCCGGTCGCCGCAGTACCGCTGGGGGATGCGGCGTGCACGCGACGGTTGCGACTGAGGTCCCGTCGAGGAAGCCGGCTCTGCGGGTCTGGGCTCTGGAGCGGACGACCTCGCAACGATCCCGACGCACGTTGCGCCACATCGGACCTCGGACGCGGCGCTGCCGCCCGAGCGTGTCGGGCGGCCTGCCGCGGGGCGGGATCATAAGGGTGGGTCGGTGCCGGTGGCGCGGAGGTCAGCGCCGGTGGCGTGTTGGGCGCGTTGGCGGATCGTCGGATCGAGGGGTCGGGGTCTGGATGTGAGGGTGCGCCCGTAGGGGCTCGTGAAGGTGAGCTCGATGTCGGGATTACCCTTGAGGGTCCAGCCGCCCTCGTGGACGACGTGGTGGTGGTTCCAACAGAACCCGGCGAGGTTGTACGAGTCGGTGGGCCCGCCGCGTATCCAGTGCTGGATGTGGTGGAGGTGGCGGATCGGCCGGTCGCAGCCGGGGAACCGGCAGACGCCGCCGTCACGGCGAAGTAGCCGCCGGCGGAGCCAACGGGGTGGGGTGCGACCGGCGCGTCCGATGCCGACACAGGTGCCATCGGGGCCGTCCACGCTGTAGTCGATCTCGGAGTCGCAGAGCAGGCGGCGGACCGTGTCGGCGGCGACGGGGATCCCGTCGATCGACCCGTTGCCCGCCGCGGTGCCATCGAGCACGTCGGCGTCGACGTGGACCACGACCACCGTCGGGTCGGGTCCGGGGTTGTCGAGCACGTCCTGGCGGGCCATGTCGACGAGGGCGTCGGCGTAGCGGGCCTCGGGCGCGCCCCACACCCCGGTGGCGGGGTCATTGCCGATGCGCCGGGCCCGTTGCTCGAGCGCCGCGTTCACCAACGCACCGTTCTCGGCAGTGAGGAACCCCCGGTAGCGGAAGCCTCCGGTATCGGCATCCTTGCGCCAGGTGAGCATCTGCTTGTCCTTGGCCCCCGTGGCGTCGCGGCGCTTGCGGGCGCGTGCGAACTTGGCCATCTCTTCGATCTGGGCGGCGGTGTGGCCGGGCAGGTTCTGCGCAGCGTCCTCGTCCTCCTCGGGGGTGACGAACCCGGTGGCGTGGCGGACCTGGTCCCACGACAGCATCCCGGCCGAGAACGACTCACGCAGGTGGGGGAGCGCGTTGAGGGCTGCCCCGACCCGCACCCACTCCTTGGCCGTGGCATGGGAGACGTGCAGCATGGCGACCAACCAGGCGGTCATGGAGGTGGCGCCGTCGATCTTCCAGTCGCCTTGGCGGTCGGCCGCGGTGATCACATCGAGCATCTCGGCGGTGGCGGCGACCACCAATGCGCCGAGCTGTTCGATGGCGTCGGAGCGCTCACCCTGGGTCCGCGCTTCGAGCGCAAGGATGCGCTCGGAGGACACCGGGGGATCGGTCGGGTCGACCATGGGTTCCTCCTTCCGGGCGCGCTCGACGGGTCGGATGGGAGCCGGAGCTCCGAAAGGGGAAGACTCACAGCATACCGAACACACGTTCGTTCGTCAAGCCCAATTGGACGATCTCTCCTGCTCAGAGAGCCCGCTGTGTGCCCGCCGGTCGCTAGCGAAGGGTGGTCTCGGGCGGCAATATCCAAGCGAGCTGCATCCGCTCCGCCGCCATCGACCACGCCCACCTCCGCGACCGAACCCCGCCCCACGTCCCGATCACATTCGACGCTCCCTCGCCACGACGCTGCAGCCGAGCGAGGAGCCGCCATCGTCGGCCCTCTCGTTGGTCAACGCGTTCAGGTTTCGTGGAGGCACACGCGTGCCAGGGCTGTACGAGACCGCTTGGATTGGAGCGCTGATCACCTGGGGTGAGCGATCGAGCCTGCGATGGGCGCGAGCCGCCGTGTGACCAGCGACGACGGGAGGATTCGCACGAGCGCGTTTCGTGCGTGACACGCCAGGGGCTGGCTCAGCTGGGCGACCTTGCCGGCGGAGCGCGAGAGCTTGACGACGCGGTTGGCGTCGCGCCGTCGCCGCGCCTCGTAGGCCGCAAAGGCGGCCACCACGTCGGTGTGCGTGCTCACGCAGTCGGCGATGGCGACCGCGTCCTCAATCGCTTGGCAGGCGCCTTGGCCGAGGTTGGGTCGCATCGGGTGAGCAGCGTCCCCCAGCAAGGTGACACGGCCGGCTGTCCAGTGGGGCAACGGCGACCTGTCATACAGGTCGTGACGGATCACAGCATCGGGCGGGGTCGCGCTGACGACCTCGCCTATGGGAGCGTGCCACGGGCTGAAGTGCTCCACGACGTGCGCGTGCTCGGTGGTTGGAGCGCGTTCACCCTCGGGGCGATTCGAGGTCGCGAACCAGTACACCCGGTCGTCGCCGAGCGGAACCATGCCGAACACCTCGCCCACGCCCCACGTCTCGAACCCGACATCCATGCCACGCAGCGACTCGGACAGCTTGGTGACAGCACGCCAAGCGGTGGTTCCGGTGTACGTCGCCACTCCGTGCGGGTGCATCGCCAGCGCGACCATGGAGTGCACTCCATCGGCGCCGATCAGCGCGCTGCCGCGGAGCGTTCGGCCGTCCGCCGTCTCGACCGTGATGCCCTCGTCCTCCAGCTGATAACCGACCGCATCGGCAGACACGAGGATGTTCTCGCCACCGACTGCGTCCGCCAACAACGCCAACAGCTCGCCGCGGTGGACGCAGACGACCGGTTCCCCCAACAAGCGGGTCACACCCTGCGCATCCTGGCGCGCGAGCCAGCGGCCGCTGCGAACTCGAACGCCGCCGTCACCGACAGGCACACTCAGCGCCCGCACATCGGCACCGACGCCCAACCGGTCGAGCGCCGCCAGCGCGTTCGGGAAAAGCGTCAGTCCCGCGCCGACCTCGCGCACCTGGTCGTCTCGCTCCAGGACAACGACGCGCTGGCCGACTGCCTGAAGGCCCATCGCGGCACACAAGCCGCCGATCCCGCCACCCGCGACGAGAATCACCGATCCACCCCAACGACGAACCACGCGCCTGTCGTATGCTCCTCCATAACCCGCCCGGTCTTCCGTCGATGTGGACGAGCTGCGCGAGGTGAGCAGCCGCTACGGCATAGCACGGCAGAGGACCTCGTCACACGCC
Source organism: Acidimicrobiales bacterium (assembly GCA_046595835.1). GTDB lineage: Bacteria > Actinomycetota > Acidimicrobiia > Acidimicrobiales > VFJN01 > VFJN01. The sequence goes on from JBKJSO010000142.1 coordinate 3,208, forward strand.
ACGACCGCCACGGCGCTCGGACGTCATCGAGTGGGTCCACGAGCAGAGCGGCTCGTGGAGGCCCATCTACGCGATATGGCAGGCGCTGAGTCGCACAGAACGCCCGTCCGATAACGCGTCGGCGACTCCCGCCGCGTGCGGACCTATCGGCGCATACTTGAGCGCCCCAGGGTCCATGTGGCGTTCCATGCCTGATGCTGCACGCCACTCGCCGAAGGCATCGAAGTTGCGCTCCATGACCCAGGCGGCGAACTCGGACGTGAACGGGCACGGGGGCGACTCGCCGCGTGACGCTGCCGTCGTCGTGAAGGAGGTAGTTGCCGGGGTGCGGGTCGGCGTGAACTCGCCGAAGTCGTAGAGCGAGCCGAACGCGACGCGGGTGGATGGCTTCGCCCCAGGTGCTCTTGAGCTCCTGAGGCTGGTCGAGGTGCGGCGGTCCACCGAAGCCCGTCGTGGCGGGTCGAACCATGCGAACACGTCCTCGATGCCGATCCGGGTCACCACCGATGCGGCTAGTACGCCAGGAGCTCGCGCGCGGCGTCGGTGATGCCCTGGGTCTGGGGGAGGATCGCCTTCTCAAGGACGGGGGCGTAGCCCACGTGGGTGTCGAGGGCGCCGACGCGGCGAACGGGGGCGTCGAGGTGCTCGAACACCTCGCTGGCGATCCACGCCGACACCTCGGCGCCGAAGCCGCAGGTGACGACGTCTTCGTGCACGACGAGCGCTCGACTGGTGCGCCGCACGGACTCGCCGACCATCTCCTTGTCCCACGGGCACAGTGTGCGCAGGTCGATCACCTCGATCGATCCCGCGCCCTCCGACGCCAGGACCTCGGCTGCCTCGAGGCTCTTCTGGACGGTGGCGCCCCAGGTGACGATGGTGAGGTCCTGCCCGGGCCGGCGGATGTCGCCGTGGCCGAAGGGCAGCACCCAGCTCTCGTCGGGGAACGGATCGCGGGTGTAC
>JBKJSO010000152.1:0-3326 GCA_046595835.1 Acidimicrobiales bacterium
ATCAACCCACCCTGGCCATGCGGAGGACCTGCGTCCGCAGGCCGCGATCGACGACCTGGAGCGGGTGTGTGCCGAGGAGGCGGTGCTCGGCTTCAGCATGATCGGCGTGACCGCTGAGGTCGCCACCGCGGCCAGCGTCGCCCTCGAGGGAATCGTCGAGACGCACATGGACCAGGCCTTCGGCTATCCCGGCCTGGCCTCGCTCACCGTCGCACCCAAGGGTCAGTCGAAGTGGGACGGTGTACTGGCGTACTGCGCCGCACAAGGGATCGACAGCACCAAAGTGCTGGCGGTGGCTGACGGTCCCAACGACATCGAGCTGCTGACGGGCGCCGCTCGGCGTCTCGTGCCAGCTGTCGCCCATCCACGGGCGCTCGCGTTGGCCGACCATGTGATCCCCGCAGCAGTCCACGGCGGCTGGACCGAGGTCCTCGAGCACCTCGACTGAGCGACTGACTACCCCTCGTCGGATGGTTCGGCGAGCAGTCCGGCTGCCGCTGCGAGCGCGGTCGCGAGTGCGCCAGCGCGGTCGAGGACGGCTCCCAGGTAGTGCTCCGCCACCGCTCCCTGCCCCGCGAGGGGCGGATCGCCGAGCGAGCGCACCGTCATGCGAGGGTCGGTGGCCGGCACGATCGGTTCCGGATCGGGAAGGGCGGGCACGGGCTGCCAGAGGTCGACATGACGCTGATTGGCGCCGCCGGCGTTGCCGGGCTTCTTGCGTCGACGGTTCCGACTGCTTCCCTGGTTGCGGCGGGGCTCGTTCATAGGTCCTCCTCGGTGAGGAGAGAGTCGGTGCGCAGTCCGAGCGCCACGCGCAGCTGATCGGCGGACAGGTCGGATAGTGAGCTCGACTTGGGCAGGACGAGATCAGCGATGTGGCGCTTGCCGGCCACGACCTCTTCGACCCGCTCGTCGACCGTCCCGGGGCAAACCAGGCGGTGCGAGACGACCGTGCGGGTCTGGCCGATGCGCCAGGCACGGTCGCGAGCTTGGTCTTCGACGGCCGGATTCCACCAGCGGTCGTACAGCACGACGTGACTGGCCGCGGTGAGGTTGAGTCCGGTGCCACCCGCCTTGAGGGACAACACCAACGCTCCTGGCCCAGTGCCCTTTTGGAACTCCTCGACGAGCCGGTCGCGGGGCCCGCGAGCGAGGCCGCCGTGGTAGCACGCGATCGGCACGCCGGTCGTCTCGGTGAGGTGGTCGGCGAGGCGCTTGCCCCACTCCGCGAAGTGCGTGAACACGAGGATCCGCTCCCCCGCCGCGAACACGGACTCCACGATCTCCTCAAGGCGGGTGAGCTTGCCGGAGCGACCCGCGAGGGGCCGGTCGTCGTCGTGCTGATAGGCCGCAGGGTGGTTGCAGATCTGCTTGAGCGCGGTGATGGCCGCGAGGATCGCTCCCTGCTTCGGATCGCCGCCCACCTGCGACGAGTCGGCGACGAGCCCGTCGAGCACCGCCTGGTAGAGGCCGATCTGCTCAGGGGTCATCGTGCAGTGGTCGAGCTCGTCGATGCGATCGGGCAGCTCGGCGGCCACCTCGGGCTCGCTCTTGGTGCGCCGGAACACGAGCAGGCCGTTGAGGGCGCGCAGGGCAGCTTCTCCCTCGCCCGAGAGCTGGGCGATGAACGCTGGCCGGGTGCCAACGAGGCCGGGGTTGGTGAAGTCGAGGATGGCCCACAGATCGCCGAGGCCGTTCTCGATCGGCGTGCCCGTCAGGGCAATGCGGCTCTGCGCGGGAATCCGACGCAGCAGCTGTGCGCTCTCGTTGGTCGGGTTCTTGATGGCCTGTGCCTCGTCGAGCACCACTCGAGCCCAGGTGTGCTGGGCGAGCGCCTCAACATCGCGCACGGCGGTGCCATAGGTGGTGATGACGATGTCGGCGCCGGCCACCTCGGCCTCGAGCTCTCGGGCGGTGGACCGGGAGGCACCGTGGTGGACGACGACGCGTAGCCCCGGCGTGAACTTCGTCGCCTCGGCGGCCCAGTTGCCCACGACAGCGGGCGGCGCCACGACCAGCGCCGTCCCGGTGCCCGCGGTGCGGCCCAGATGGGCGAGCATCGTGGGGGTCTTGCCCAGCCCCATGTCGAGGGCGAGGCATCCGCCCAGCCCGGCCGCGTCGAGGAACCCGAGCCACGCCAGCGCCTCGGCCTGGTAGCTGCGCAGCTCGCCGGAGAAGCCCTCGGGGCTGGTGACCGGCTCGTGGGAGACGTGGCTGGCCCGCTCGAGCAGGTCGGCGGCCCAGCCGGTGCCATCGACCTGGAGCGTGGAACCGAGCGGTGAGCCCTCGAGACCGATGGCATGTCGGAGGATCTCGGCCCCGGTGAGCTGCGTCTTGTCGGCCCGCTCGGCCAGGGCGGCCGCTGCCTCCTTGAGGTCGACTCGGTCGAGCTCCACCCAGCGGCCGTGCGAGCGCACCAGCGGCCGGGCCTCGTTGGCCAGGCGGGCGACGTCGGCCGCGGTGAGCTCGACATCGTCGAAGACGGCCGACCAGCGCACGTTGGCGAGCTGGTTGGCGCCTACGACGCTGTCGCCGGTGGGCTCGGTGAACAGGCGCAGCCCGGGCGACACCTTGCGCCGCGACAGCGCCGGCACCCGAACGTCGAACCCGGCGGCTCGCAAACCCGAGCCGGTCGTGGTCATGAGCTCCCACGCTTCAGGCTGGCTGAGGTACACCTGGCCCCGGCGCTGGCCGCCGGCCCGCAGCAGCTCCGGCAGCACGCGTTCGAGGCGGGACAGCTCATCGGCGAGCGGCTTGGTGGCCCGGCTGTCGGTGAGGGCCACCTCGATCGGCAGCAGGTTCCCCTCCGCGCCCGTGCCGAGCACCGACAGGAACCAGGCGTCGCCCCGATCGGGAGGGTCGAGCTGCACGACCAGCGTGGGCCGCGCGCCGCTCAGCACGGGCTTCGCCCACCGCTCGAGGCGCTTGGAGACCTCGGTGGCCACGCCGATCGGCGCATCGAACGTGGAGCCGTTGAGGCGAGTGACGACGGCCTCGGCCACCGCGGCGGTGGTCTGGGTGCTGGGCGGTGGTGCCTTCAGCTCGACGCGACCAGCCGCCTCGCGCATGATCGCGTCCACGACGGCGCCGAGCACCTCGATGGTGATGGCGCGGGCCGTGCCCGCCTTGAGCGCCACCACCGGGCCTGGCATGGCGGCGGCGAGCAGGTCCACCTCGGCCGGGTCGAGCAAGGCGGGCACCCAACGGACGTTGAGGTCCATCGAGCGGCCGTTGGCGCGCTTCTCGGCCTGCAGGGTGGGCACCACCGAACCCTGCGTGACCATGCGTACAGCGGCGAGTGCCACGCGGCCGAGCCACACCACGCT
>JBKJSO010000190.1:0-4866 GCA_046595835.1 Acidimicrobiales bacterium
ATCGACGACAAGTCGGAGATCGCCCAGGTTGCCTCGATCTCGGCCGCCGACCCCGCCATTGGCGAGGTGCTCGCCGACGCCATCGACAAGGTGGGCAAGGACGGCGTGGTCACCATCGAGGAGTCGAACACCTTCGGCATGGAGCTCGAGTTCACCGAGGGCATGCAGTTCGACAAGGGCTACCTCAGCCCGTACTTCGTCACCGACCCGGAGCGGCAGGAAGCGATCCTCGAGGATCCCTACGTCCTGTTCGTGAACGGCAAGATCTCCTCGGTCCAGGACCTGCTCCCGGTGCTCGAGAAGGTCATGCAGTCCGGCAAGTCGCTGCTCATCGTGGCCGAGGACGTCGAGGGCGAGGCCCTCGCCACGCTCGTGGTCAACAAGATCCGCGGCACGTTCAGCTCGGTGGCCGTCAAGGCGCCCGGCTTCGGCGATCGTCGCAAGGCGATGCTGCAGGACATGGCCATCCTCACCGGTGGTCAGGTCATCGCGGAGGAGGTCGGCCTCAAGCTCGACAACACCACGCTCGATCTGCTTGGCACCGCCCGCAAGATCGTCATCACCAAGGACAACACCACCATCGTCGAGGGTGGTGGCTCCGAGGACGACGTGAAGGGTCGCATCTCCCAGATCAAGCGGGAGATCGAGGACACCGACTCGGACTGGGATCGCGAGAAGCTCCAGGAGCGCCTCGCCAAGCTGGCCGGCGGCGTCGCTGTCGTGAAGGTCGGCGCGGCCACTGAGGTGGAGCTCAAGGAGAAGAAGCACCGCATCGAGGACGCCCTGTCCGCGACCCGCGCGGCCATCGAGGAAGGCATCGTCGCCGGTGGCGGCACTGCGCTCCTCCGGGCCCGTGCGGACGTGCTCAAGGTCGTCGAGTCGCTCTCGGGCGACGAGGCAACCGGCGCCCGTTCGGTGTGGTCGGCCCTCGAGGCTCCCGCCAAGCTGATTGCGTCCAACGCTGGTCACGAGGGTGCGGTCGTCGTGCAGCAGGTGGAGCGTGAGACCGGTTCCACCGGCTTCAACGCCGCCACCGGCGAGTTCGAGGACCTCCTCAAGGCCGGCGTCATCGACCCGGCCAAGGTCACCCGAGCGGCACTGCAGAACGCAGCGTCGATCGCAGGCCTGCTCCTCACCACCGAGGTGCTCGTCACCGACGCCCCCGAGCCCGCCGGTGCGGGCGGCGGCATGCCAGGCGGCATGGGTGGCATGGGCGGCATGGGCGGCATGATGTAGCAACTCGCCTCGGAGGCGGAGCTTCCTTGGCGAACTGATTTGGTGAAGGCCGCCCTCCGGGGCGGCCTTCACTGTTCATGGGGCCCGGTGCCCGCTCTCGACCGCGGCCCGCGCACTTGCGACACTCAGCTCGCTCCAGGGCGCCTGGTGTCGCCGGCTCGCGTGCCCGGTGGCGGTCACTCGTACTTGCGACACTCAGCTCGCTCCAGGGCGCGTGGTGTCGCAAGTTGCGTGGAGTGTGGACCGGTCGGGGCGGCTCGCGAACCAGAGCCGACCTTCGGGCGAGGGGCGTTACTCGCGTCCGCTCTGACGTCCGGCGCGCTTGGGTCAGGCGCGACGGCTCACCCGCCGCTGCCTGCTAGCTCGGCGCCCACTGGGGGGGTGGGGTCGTCGACGAGGTCGAGCCAGCCCTCGGGGAGGTGGACAGGCCGAGGACCGTTGGTGTGCCCGCGGGCCGCCCGCAGGGCGTTGTCTCGGATCTGGAGCGTGGGATCGAGGCGGCTGATGACCACGTCGAGATCGGCCAGCGTGGCCACCAGTGCGGCCTTCTGGCGCACCTGGCTGCCGGCCGGATAGCCGGTGAGGTACCAGCTGGCGTGCTTGCGGAAGGCCTTCATCCCCATCGGCTCGCCGCCCCAGGCCACGAGCCGCGCCGCGTGATCGCGCATGACGGTGCAGACCTCGCCGAGCAGGGGCGGCTCCGGCACGGGCCGACCCGCGAAGGCGTCGCCGAGGTCGCGGAACAGCCACGGGCGTCCCAGGCAGCCTCGACCCACGACCACGCCGTCGCATCCCGTCTGGTCGATCATGTCGAGCGCGTCGTGCGCCTCCCAGATGTCGCCGTTGCCGAGCACCGGGATCGTCGTCACGTGCGCCTTCAGGGCCGCGATGGCCTCCCAGCGGGCCGAGCCGCTGTACAGCTGCTCGGCGGTGCGGGCGTGCAGCGCGATGGCGGCCACACCCTCCTCCTCGGCGATGCGTCCGGTGTCGAGGTAGGTGAGGATCTCGTCGTTCACGCCCATGCGGAACTTGATGGTCACGGGCACGGCGCCGCCGGCCGCCACCGACGCCCGCACGATGTTGCGCAGGAGTGCGGTGCGCACCGGGAGGGCCGAGCCACCGCCCTTGCGGGTGACCTTCGGGACCGGGCAGCCGAAGTTCATGTCGACGTGGTCCACCCCGATCTCATCGACCAGGAACCGGACGGCTTCGCCCAGGGTGCGGGGGTCGGTGCCGTAGAGCTGGACCGATCGAGTGGTCTCGGACTCGTCAAAGCGCAGCATCGACAGCGTGCGAGCGTTGCGCTCCACCAGCGCCCGCGCGGTGATCATCTCCGAGACGTACAGCCCAGCCCCGAACCGGGAGCAGACGCCCCGGAACGGTGCATCGGTCACACCTGCCATCGGCGCCAGCACCACCGGCGGATCGACCGTCAGCGGTCCGATCTGCAGTGGGGCGACCGCGGGGACGGTGGTGGTCATCGGGCCCATAGGTCGGTGATCTGGACCCCGAGGTCCGCGAGAAGGCGACGCAGCAGCGGGAGGGACAGCCCCAGCACGGTGCCGTGGTCGCCGTCGATGCTGTCGACGAAGGGAGCCGCGTAGCCGTCGATGGTGAACCCGCCCGCAACGGCCAGGGGCTCGTCGGTGGCGAGGTAGGCCTCGATCTCCGCCGGGGATGGGCTGCCGTAGCGAACCGCGGTGGCGGCCACGGCGCTGGCCCGGTGGCCGGTGCCCGTGTCGATCACACAGTGACCCGAGTGCAGGACGGCCGTGCGCCCGGCGACCGACGCCCACCACGCCCGTGCCTCGTCCCTCGATGTGGGCTTGCCGCGTGGGGTGCCCTCGACGTCGAGCACCGAGTCGCACCCCACCACGAGCGCGCTGGCCCCCTCAAGCCGAGCCGCCACCGCGGCGGCCTTGCGTTCGGCGAGCACGAGGGCGATCTGGTCGGTGGGACCGGTCACCCCATCCTCGTCGACCCCGCTCACGAGCACCTCCGGATCGAACCCCGCGGCGCGGAGCACGCCGAGGCGAGCAGGGGAGGCGGAAGCGAGGACGAGACGTCGGGTCACCCCACCAGGGTGGCCGACCGCCCCCACCGCTGTCAGGCTCGCCCGTGGCGCCGGTAGCCTCCGGGCATGGACCGACCTGCCCCCGACCCCGCCAAGCTGCTGCAGGACTGGATGGAGTGGGAGAAGGGCGAGACGCCGCCCGGCAAGGTCATCGCCAACCTCAAGACCCACGGGATGCGCGACCTCCTCGATTCGTTGGTGGCGGCGTCGAGCGCCGATGCCCCTGCCTGAGCCGGAGGCCGACCATCCGCTCGAAGAGGCGGTTGCCGACCCGATCGACGGCCATGAGCCGCCCGTTCTCTCGGCCCGGGAGGCTGCCCGGCGCGGCATGCCTGGTTGGCCCACCCCTGGCCAGGACTTCCCCCCGCCACCCCTGGCGGTCCCCGAGGGGCGCGGGGGCGAGCAGATCATCCCGCGTCCCCTCGCCACGCGGCTGGGGCGCCCCGCTCCATGGGCGCACCTCCCTGCTGCGCGGCGCCGGCCGACCCTCGCCGACGTGGAGCATGCGTTGGTCGCTGCCGGCCCCGCCCATCGCTCCGAGCGGGAGACGCTCGACGACATCGACACTCCTGCGGCCGTGCTGGCCCCGCTCTACGAGGACGATGGCGAGCTCTACGTGGTGCTCACCAGGCGGACCTGGGCGATGCGCTCGCACTCTGGTGAGGTCAGCTTCCCCGGTGGCCGCCGCGACGTCGCCGACGAGGACCTCTGGCAGACGGCCCTGCGCGAGAGCCGCGAGGAGATCGCGCTCGACACGGATCGGCTCACGCTGCTGGGCGAGCTCGACCACCTCTCCACGATCACGAGCCGCTCGTTCATCGTCCCGTACGTCGGGGCACTTCCAGGGCGTCCTGACACCAGCGCCAGCCCCACCGAGGTGGAAGCCGTGCTGCACGTACCGGTCGCCGAGCTCCTCGACCCTGCGATCTTCCGAGAGGAGCGCTGGGAGCTCCCTTGGGCGGAGGACCGGCCGATCTTCTTCTTCGAGCTGGTGGGCGACACGGTGTGGGGCGCCACCGGCGCCATGCTGCGCCAGCTCCTCGGCCTGGTGACCGGCACGGTCACCAGGGGCCAGCTCGATCACGTCTAGAGATGTCGCGGCTCAGACCCGGCCGCCTACGGACGACCGGGGAGCGAGGAGCTGCTCTCGCGATCGCGCTTGAGCTCGTACACCTCCGGGATGCTCGTCAGACCCGACACCATGTCCCAGAGATGGCCGGCGTCGGCGGGAAGGGCGGTGAGCACCGGCCCGAAGTACCCCCGGCCGGACCCGTCGAGGGAGAGGATCGGCGACCCGGAGCCATCGCCCGCCAGACGATGGGCCTCCTTCATGGAGGTCTCGATCACGCCGTCGTGGGACTCGTCGTGGGCAGCCGCCGCGAAGGCTGGATCGAGACCAGCGGCGGTGAGGGTGCCGGCCACGTCGTCGGCCCCCTCGCCGCCGAACGAGCGATAGCCGCGCTCGGCGTAGAAGCGTCCGGCGGCGTCGTTGTCGACCGACGCGTCGAGGGCCACCACCACCCGGAGGGCTCGGTGGTTCGCCTCGGCAGCGGCCC
>JBKJSO010000412.1:0-5335 GCA_046595835.1 Acidimicrobiales bacterium
TGGGGAGGTGGCCAAGGCGCGCAAGGTCGACCTGCTTCGGCGGGCCGACGACGCCGCCCGCGGCGCCGGGTCGGCCATCTCGCAGGTCACCGCTCGCTACGGCGACAGCCGGCGCCGCATCCTGATCGCCAACAGCGACGGGCTGCTCACCGAGGACGATCAGGTCCGTACGATCTTCTCGGTGATGGCCGTCGCGTCGGGTGACACCGGCATGCAGACCGGTTACCAGTCCCTCGGCCGCACGGTCGGTTTCGAGCTCTTCGACAGCCACGACGTGGAGGACCTCGGTCGTGAGGCCGCGGGTCGTGCGCTGCTCAAGCTGGCCGCCCGCCCGGCTCCGTCGGGCACAATGCCCGTCGTCATCGGTCCTGGGGGCGGCGGCGTGCTCTTCCACGAGGCCTGCGGCCACGGTCTGGAGGCCGATCTCGTCGCCAAGGGCGCGTCCGTGTTCGCCGGACGCATCGGCGAGCGGGTGGCCGACCCGCGGATCACCTTGGTCGACGACGGCACGATGGCCGAGGAGTGGGGGTGCTTCGCCGTCGACGACGAAGGCAGTACCGCATCACGCAACGTCCTCATCGAGGACGGCATCCTCACCGATTACATGTGGGACCTGCTCCGCTCCCGCAAGGAGGGTCGGGCCCGCTCCGGCAACGGCCGGCGGCAGAGCTACAAGCACCTCCCGATGGTGCGGATGACCAACACCTACGTGCTCGCCGGTCCTGATGAGCCCGACGACATCATCGCCTCCACCCCCAACGGCGTGTACGTGGCGCACCTCGGCGGCGGTCAGGTGAACACCGCCACCGGCGACTTCGTGTTCGGCATGACCGAGGCGTACCTCATCGAGGACGGGCAGATCACCGAGCCGATCCGCGAGGGCAACCTCATCGGCAACGGTCCCGCCGTCCTCGCCAGCATCGACGCGGTGGGCCACGACTTCGCGATGGGAAGCCCCGGGATGTGCGGCAAGGACGGTCAGGGCGTTCCCGTCGGCGACGGGGTGCCCACTCTGCGGGTGCCCGCGCTCACCGTCGGCGGCACGGCCTGATGGCCAGCTCGCACGGGGACCACGAGCTGCTCGACGTCGCCGCTCGCATCGCCGGGATGGCGGGGGCGGGCGAGCAAGTGGAGGCCTACGTCGCCCGCGGCACGAGCACCACCGTGCGCGCCTACGAGGGCGAGGTCGAGTCGCTCACCCAAGCCAGCTCCGCGGGCGTGGGCGTGCGCGTGGTGGTCGATCACCGCGAGGGGTTCGCGTACGCCGGAACGCTCGACGAAGGTGCCGTGCTCGACGCCCTCGCCGAGGCGCGCGACAACGCCACCTTCGGGGAGCCTGACGAGTTCAACGGCCTCGCGGTGCCCGACGGCGTCGAGCCCGCCGAGCTCGACCTCTGGCCGGCCGGCCTCGCGTCGGTGCCCACTGCCGACAAGGTGGCGATGGCGATCGAGCTCGAGCGGGCCACCCGCGGGCGCGATCCCCGCGTGAGGGGCGTGCGCGTCGCGGTCTACAGCGACTCGGTGGGTGAGGGCGCGGTGGCCACGAGCACGGGCATCCGGTCGTGGGGTCGGGCGGGCATGAGCTACCTCATGGTGCAGGCGCTCGCCGTGCACGACGGTGAGACGCAGATCGAGTCGGGTCTGTCGGTGGGGCGTGAGCTCACCGACCTGTCGATCGACGAGGCGGCCGACGACGCCGTGCTGCGAGCCACTCGGCTGTTGGGTTCCACCAAGCCGCCGACCCAGCGCGTCACCCTCGTGCTCGAACCGCGGATGACCGCGACGATCCTCGCGCTCGTCGGCGGCATGCTCAACGGCGACGCGGTCCTGAAGGGCCGGTCGCCCTTCGCCGACCGGGTGGGACAGGTCATCGCCTCGCCGCTGCTCACCTTCGTCGACGACCCCACCGACGCGCGCAGCCTGGGCGCCGAGATGCACGATGGCGAGGGCCTGGCCACCCGCCGCAACCAGCTCGTGATCGACGGCGTGCTGCAGGGCTTCCTCCACAACAGCTACACGGGCCGCCGTTCAGGCACCGCGTCCACCGGATCGGCCCAGCGGGGCATCGCCTCCACGCCCGGCGTTGGAGCCGGCGCGCTTGCCGTCGCCCCGGGGGTGGGAACCCATGAGGAGGTGCTCGCCGGCGTCGACCTCGGTCTCTTCGTGACCTCGATGGCGGGGCTGCACTCTGGGGTGAACCCCGTGTCGGGCGACTTCTCCGTCGGTGTCGAGGGCCTGATGGTGCGCAACGGGGCGCTGGCCGAGCCGGTGCGAGAGGCCACCATCGCCTCCACCCTCCAGCGACTGCTGCTCGACATCTCCGCCGTTGGCGCCGACCTCGAGTGGCTGCCCGACGGCACCGGCGGGGTCACCCTCGTCATCCCCGATGTGGCGCTCTCCGGGGCCTAGCCCGTACGGTCACCGGCCTCATGCCGATCCTCCACGCCATCATCCTCGGCATCACCCAGGGGCTCTCCGAGTTCCTGCCCATCTCGTCGAGCGGCCACCTCCGCCTCGTGCCGTGGCTCCTCAGCTGGGACGACTTCGCCGGTCGCGCCTCGTTCGAGAAGACGTTCGACGTCGCACTCCACCTCGGCACGCTGATCGGTGCCATCGCCTACTTCCGCGCCGATGTCGTCCGCTACGCCCGCGCCGGCCTGCGGCGTGACGCACGTGACACGACCGACGGCCGCCTCGCCTGGTTGCTGCTCATCTCGTCGCTCCCGGCTGGAATCACCGGGGCCCTCTTCGCCGACACGATCGAGCACAAGACCGGCTACGTCTGGCTCATCGCGACGATGCTCATCGTGTTCGGCCTGGTGCTCGGCTGGGCCGACCGGCGAACGGGCGCACGCCCGCTCGAGGATGTGAGGCTCCGCGAGGCGCTCATCATGGGGGCCAGCCAGGCGCTCGCGCTGCAGCCGGGCGTGTCGCGGTCGGGGGTGACGATGACGGCGGGTCGGTTCGCGGGCCTCGGCCGCGACGGCGCCGCCCGCTTCGCCTTCCTGATGAGCCTGCCCATCACGGGTGGCGCGCTGGTGTTCAAGGGCGCCGATCTGGTGAGCTCAGGGGGCATCCCCGACGGGTTCACGGCTCCGTTCCTGTGGGGGATCGTCACGTCCGGGATCACGGGCTGGTTCGCCGTGTGGGGCACGCTGCGGCTGATCCGCACCCGTTCGTTCACGCCGTTCGTGGTCTACCGCGTGGTGGTGGGCGTCGGGGTGCTGGTCCTCTACACCCTGCGCTGAGCCTCAGCCGCCGGCGACCGCGAGCCCCAGCGAGCGAGCGGCCTGGGCCTGGCGCACGTCGAAGGTGAGGAACGTGACCATCGTGCCGAGCCGCCGGGCCGCGCCGAGGTGGAGGGCGTCCAGGGTGCGCACCCCCATCTGCTCCGCGATGGTGGCGGCCAGCTCGCAGGTGCTGGCATCGAGCTCGATGATCGACACCGCCGAGAGGTCCGCCGCGAACGCGGCGCGGGCTTCGGTAAGCGCGGTCCCGGTGATGAGGCGGGCCAGGTTGCGGCGCACCTCCACGACCGTGTGGCGCCCCGTGACCAGCACCTGATCGCTCGCGAGCAGCTCGACGGCCCGCTCGGAGTCCGGCTCGTCGATGTAGCGCTTCAGCAGGGCGCTGGTGTCGGCGTAGAGGGTCACTCGGCGCGGTCTTCCGCGAGGGCTTGGAGCACGGTGGCGGCGGCCGGGTGGCGTCGCACCGGTTGCAGACCGGGCGCCGACGCCAGCGTGAGCCACCCTTCGGCGGCCGCCGAGGCGAGGTCGACCGCATCGAGCACCGGACCAAGCACCGCGATCGGACGCCCTCGATCCGTGACCGTGATCAGCTCGCCGGCCGCCGCTCGTCGGAGGTAGGCGGACAGCTGCGCCTTCAGCTCGCGCACCGCGACGTCCATGGGGCGATCGTAGCGTGTGACCACATGATAGATGGAGATGACCACATTCAAGCGCCCACGAGGGCGAGCGTGACGGCCCCTTGGCCGAGGGCGACCGCGATCCTTGGCGCAACTTCCCGCTGCACGGCGATGGTGACGGCGGCCTCGTCGAGTGCCACGACGAGCGCATCGGTGGCTACCGAGAAGCCGGGGGGCCCGTCGCCGGCGGCTTCGGGCGCGAGCGCCACCAGCACGTCGACGCGGTCGCCCACGGCAAGGGGCGGCGCCGTGCCGGGCTCGGTCGGGATCGCGATCGCCCGCGACCCCGGGGGCAGGGCGGCGGCTACGCCTCGCAGGCCGGCGGGCGCGAGGCGCGCCGTCAGCACGACCTCGCCGGCGACGAGCGCCGTGCGAGCCACGGCGTGCGCGGGGACCTCGAGGAGCGCTCCCGGGGGGACGAGGGCGGCGGGCCAGCGCACGGCCCGCACATCGAGAGCTCCGAGCCTTTCGCCCGCATCGAGGTCGTGCTCGACCACCAGCACGGTTGTGGACCGGCCCCAGGCGAGCCGCGCTCGTTCCGCGCCGGCCACCACGGACGACATCAGCCACCCGGCGGCGAGGGCGCTCGAGAGCACGAGCACCCACCAGAGCCGGGGCTCGCGGCGCAGCAGCAGGCCGGGTCGCAGCCGGGCGCGGTGGCCGGACCGGTTGGGGATGCGATGGGGCTTCGGGCGCATCGGCGCGCCTCCTGCAGGCGGCGGCAGGTCAGGCGGGGGAGGCCACCGCGGACGCTACCGGCGCTGTACCGGGGAGGACTAGGCCGACTTGGCGTCAGACGTCTTGGTGGCGGCGGGCTTGGCCGGTGACGCGGCCGGCGTGCTCGACGAGCTGTCCGACGACGAGGACGACCCGCTCGATCCGTTCCCGGAGGTGCTCGCCCCGTCCGAGCCTGACGATGACGCGGAGGACGTCGTCGAGGACGAGGAGGAGGCGGTCTTGCTGCGGCTGTCGTTCTTGTAGAAGCCGCTGCCCTTGAAGGAGATGCCCACGGAGCCGAACACCTTGCGGAGCTCAGCGGCCTCGCACGACGGGCACTGGGTGAGGGCGTCGTCGGTGAAGGCCTGCACGATCTCGAGATGGTGCCCGCAGGCCTTGCACCGGTACTCGTAGGTGGGCACGCGTGTCCTCCGTGTTGCGCTTGCTCAGTGTCGACCCGGGGCGCGCTGGCACTCGGGCATCGAGAGTGCCAGGGTAGCGGGGCGGCCGATCATGCCGCCATGTGGGGGGCTGCGTAGCCTGGAGAGCGTGGATCTCCGGTGGGCGCTCGTGGTGCCCGCCTACCTGCTGGGCACCTTTCCCACGGCGATCCTGGTGGGGCGCTCGGAGGGCCGAGATCCCACCCGCGAGGGGTCCGGCAACCCGGGCGCATCCAACGCCTACCGCACGATG
>JBKJSO010000274.1:0-5005 GCA_046595835.1 Acidimicrobiales bacterium
GCCGTGATCTCGGTGGTGTGCCTGCCGAAGCTCCGCACGGCCGACGCCCGCAGCGCCTTCCTGCGCGGCCACCGCTTCCTCGCCCCGGAGGCCGCTCGCATGGGGCTCATCAACGCGTCGGTGCCCGCCGAGCAGCTCGACGCGGAGGTCGACGCGGTGGTCGCCGACCTCCTCGCCGGCAGCCCGTCGGCCCTCGCGGCCGCCAAGCAGCTCCTGCGCGAGGTGCCCGGCATGGCCGTGGACGACGCCTTCGCGTGGACCGGCGAGCTGTCCGGCCGCCTGTTCGCCACCGACGACGCCCGAGAGGGCATGACCGCCTTCCTCGAGAAGCGCCCGGCCGCCTGGGTGCGTCCGGGACCCCTAGAAGGAGCCTGACCAATGCGCACACCCATCACCGACATGTTCGGCATCGATCTGCCGATCCTCGCCTTCAGCCACTGCCGAGACGTCGTCGCCGCCGTCACCAAGGCCGGGGGGATGGGCGTGCTCGGCTCGGTGGCCCACTCGCCTGAGCAGCTCGAGGTCGACCTGGCGTGGATCGAGGCGGAGGTGGGCGACCGGCCCTACGGCGTCGATCTCATCGTGCCCGCCAAGTACGCCGGGTCCGACGAAGGGGGCCTGTCGCTCAAGGCCGTGCAGGACCTGATCCCGGCGGAGCACGTGGCCTTCGTCAACGACATCCTGCGTCGCTACGACGTGCCCGAGCTGCCGACCGATGACGACCGCCCCAGCGCCGGCGGTGGCCCCGTGCGCGACACAGGCAGCGGCATGATCTTCTCGGCCGAGCGGGCCGACCCGCAGCTCGAGATCGCCCTCGCTCATCGCACCGCGCTCGTGGTGAACGCGCTCGGACCGCCCCCGCCCCACATGATCGAGCGGGCCAAGGAGGCCGGTCGACGCATCGGCGCGCTGGCCGGCGCCGCCCAGCACGCCGAGCGCCACGTGAACGCGGGCGTCGACATGATCGTGGCCCAGGGCTACGAAGCCGGCGGCCACACGGGAGAGATCGGCACGATGGTGCTCATCCCCGAGATCGTCGACGCCGTCGGCGACGTGCCCGTGCTCGGCGCCGGTGGCATCGGCCGCGGCCGCCAGATGGCCGCGGCCATGGCGCTCGGCGCGGCCGGCGTGTGGTGCGGCTCGGTGTGGCTCACCACTGAGGAGGCCGAGACCCACCCGGTGGTGAAGGAGAAGTTCCTCGCCGCATCGTCAGCCGACACCATCCGGTCGCGCTCGCGCACCGGCAAGCCCGCCCGCCAGCTCAAGTCGGCCTGGACCGAGGAGTGGGACGACCCGTCCACCCCACAGCCGCTCGGCATGCCGATCCAGCCGGTGCTGGTGAACGCCGCCCTCGACCGCATCGACCGCGCCGCGTACCGCAAGGGCTCCGGCGCGGAGCAGCTGGCCAACTACTTCGTGGGCCAGATCGTGGGCAGCATGAACACGTCCAAGACATCCGCGCAGGTCGTGTTCGACATGGTCGACGAGTTCATCGAGGCCACCCAGGCGCTCGCCCACCAGCTCGACACCTGAGTTCGTTTAGCCGCCCGACAGCGCTTGCATCACCGTGATCTCGTCGTGGCCGTCGAGCAACGCGCTGAGGTCGCGCACCGACTCCTTGCCCACGAACACCTTCATATGGGTGCGCAGGCGACCCTGCTCATCGACCACGCGAAAGCGCAGCCCCGGGAACTGGCGGTCGAGGTCGATCAGCACCGCGTCGATCGTGGCACCCTCGGCGGTGACGACCTTGGCGCCCGACGTGTAGGAGCGCAGCGGGGTGGGGATGCGAACGTCCACGGCTCGGCGCCGCTCAGCGCGGGGCCCACTCCACGCTGTAGATCTCGGGCAGGTGCGACGCCAGGCTCGTCCAGCGGGCACCCTCGTCGGCCGAGCCCCACACCTCGCCGCCGGTGGTGCCGAAGTAGACGCCCACCGGGTCGCCTGCGTCGACCGTCATCGCCTGGCGCTTCACCGTGTACCAGGCCCGCTCGGGCAGGCCGGTGTCGAGGCGGCCCCACGACGCACCGGCGTCGCGCGTCACGAACACGGCGGGCCGTCCGTCGGGGCTGGTGCGGGGCCACACGTCGGTGCCGTCCATCGGGAACACCCAGGCGGTGTCAGGGTCGCGCGGGTGGAGCTCGATCGGGAAGCCGATGTCGCCCACGTCGCGCGGCATGTTGTCGCCGATGCGCTCCCAGCGGGTGGCCGGTCGGTCGAGGCGGTAGATCCCGCAGTGGTTCTGCTGGTAGAGGCGATCGGGCATCGCGGGGTGCATCCGCACGGTGTGCGGGTCGTGCCCGAACTCGGGGTCGGGCTCCGGAAAGAAGTCAGCCGCGCACCCCTGGTTGAGCGGGTGCCAGTCGCCCCCGCCGTCGACGCTCTCGAACACACCGCCGGCGGAGAGGCCGATGTAGAGGTGCTGGGCATCGCGCGGATCGACGATCACCGAGTGCAGCATCGAGCCATCCGGCGTGTTCTCGGCCGGCCACTCGGCCCACTCGGCCCACAACCGGTGGTCGTTCCAGCCGTCGACGGTGGTCCACGTGTCGCCCGCGTCCTCCGTGCGGAACAGCCCCTGTGGTGAGCCGCCGGCGTACCAGGCGCCCGGCTCGTCCGCGTGGCCCGGCGTAAGCCAGAACACCTTGTTCACAGCGCGGCCGTGCGGGTCGCCGGCCCGGAAGGCCGGCGGCCTCGCCGCCTCCACGAAGGCGCGCCCGCCGTCGCTCGAGCGCATCACGGTGGGGCCAAGGTGGCCGGTGCTGACGCCGAGCAGGATCACCTCCGGGTCCCGGGGGTCGGCGACGGCGTGGTGGACGATGTGGCCGAGGAACTCCGGTCCGTCGAGGGTCCAGGCACCGCGGTCGGCGTCGGGCGACAGCGTCCAGAGGCCCTTGCGGGTTCCGAGAAGCAGCATCCCTCGAACCTACCCAACCTCCGCCGGTGGTTCAGGGCGAGGAGGCGGGTGTGGCTGACACCCCTGCCGGACGCCTGCTGGCAGGCGGGCTTCGCCGGCACGGCCAGGCCAAGATGGACGTGTGGGACTCGCGCGGTATTGGGGAGGCACGACGCTGCGCCGGAGCCGGCGCGAGCTGATCGTCGTGGTCGTGCTGCTCGCACTCCTTGGCGGGGTGTCGCTGTCCGCCCTAGCCGGAGCACGGCGCACGCAGTCGTCCTACCCACGGTTCCTGCGTGCATCGCACGCGTCGACGATGGCCGTCGACCCTGGTGCCTACGACCCGGAGGTCGACGCGATCATCGCGGGATGGCCCGAGGTCGTCCGGTCGACGACCTATGTCGCGTTCCAGACCGGTCCGCTCGTCGATGGTCGTCCCGACTTCGAACAGGACTTCGAGACGTTGGGAACGCCGAACGGCCGGTTCTTCACGATGGATCGATTCGCGCCGACGCAAGGGCGCCTCCCGAATCCCAACCGCGACGACGAGATCGCCATGAACGAGGCGGCCGCGGAGCGCTACGGCTACCGCATCGGCCAGCACCTCGATCTCGGGACGTATTCCACCGAGCAGACGAGCAGTGACTCGTTCTTCGACGAACCACCCCCGCCGAAGATCCGCACTGCGGCGACCATCGTGGGCATCGGTCTGTTCACCGATGAGGTCCTGGAAGACGACACCAATCGGTCACCCCTCGCGCTGGTGACGCCCGCGTTCTCCAAGCACGCCGCTGCCTATGCGCAGTACGCGTGGCAAGGGCTGACCCTGCGGCACGGCGACGCGGACGTGGCGGCGATCAAGGAGCGCTACATCGCGGCCTCCGATCCCGGCACACCGCAGTTCTTCCGGGTGACGTCCGTTGACACGTTCCATGCCGAGCAGGCTGTGCGTCCGCTCGCGCTGGCCCTTGGATCACTTGGTGCGGTCGCAGCGATCGCCGCCTTCGTCCTGGTGGGCCAGGCGGTGAACCGACAGCTTCGCCGCGGGCAGCCCGACAACGCCGTCCTGCGCGCCTTTGGCGCCGCGCCCCGAGCGCTGGTGGTCGCATCCTTGATCGGACCGCTGTTGGCGCTGGCCGTCGGGGCCGTCCTGGCCGTGGTCCTAGCCATCGCCGCATCACCGGTCATGCCTCTCGGTGCCGTGCGGCGCGTCGAGGTGCAACGAGGGGTTGACGCCGACTGGGGAGTCCTCGGGCTCGGGCTGCTCGCCCTGCTCGGCTTGCTCGGAGTGTTCACCGTCGTCGCGGCGGTGCGTGCGCTCCCACATCGGCAGTCGGGGCGGCGGAGCACCCCCCGGCGCTCGCGCCTGGCGAGCCTTGCGAGCAGCAGCGGCATGTCGCCATCTGCTGTGACCGGCTTGCGGCTCGCCTTCGAGCCTGGCGATGCGACAACGGGTGTGCCGGTGCGGTCCGTCATGGTCGCCGGCGGCGTCGCAGTCGTCACCGTCGTCGCAGCGCTCACCTTCGGTGCGAGCTTCCGCACGCTCCTCGCCTCGCCGGATCTCTACGGATGGAGCTGGGACGAGGCCATCTTCGACCAAGCGGGCTACGGCAACCTCGACGTGGCTGGGGCTCACGACCTCCTCGACAGTCGGCCCGAGATCGCCGGGTGGTCGGGTGCGTACTTCGGCGCCGACTCCCTTGACGGGCGCAACGTCCCGCTGCTTGGCATGGCGGTGGACAGCGAGGTGGCGCCTCCGCTGCTCTCAGGCCGGATGATCCGGACGGGCGATGAGGTCGTTCTGGGCTCGGCGACCGCTGACGACCTCGGCAAGCAGATCGGTGACGACGTGCGCATCGGCGTCGGCCACGGCATGGCGACGCTCCGCGTGGTCGGCACCGCCACCTTCCCCGCGATCGGCATCAGCCACGGTGCGCACACCTCGCTCGGCGTCGGAGCGCTGGTCGTGCCGGATCGCGTTCCTGGGTTCGCACGCCAGGCGAACGGAGAGGGTCCGCCCGGGGCGGCGCAAGGGCTGGCCGGGCCGCCGGTCATCTTCGTGCGATTCGAGCCCGGGGCGGACCGACATGCGGCGCACCAAGTGGTGGC
>JBKJSO010000337.1:0-7601 GCA_046595835.1 Acidimicrobiales bacterium
GGGAGAACCGGAGGTGTCGGTCGTCACAGGGGTGCCGGTTCGGTTGTCGAAGTTGAGATCGGTGACCTGGTCGACCTTCCAGCGGTCGCCCACGCGGACGAGCGTGAGCCGGAAGTAGACGTCGTAGAGAGTGCTCGGTCCGTTGGCCCCGCTGTGCTCGATGTCGACGACGACGATCGCCTGGGCGCGCTCCGCGTCGATGTCGCTCAGGTACACGTCCTTCACGAAGCCCTTGGAGGTGGCCTTGACCTCAGTGATGATCTTGCCCAGCCCCTGGTCGAAGGCCGCTTGGTACTCCTCCCGGAACGAGCCGGTGGCAAAGCTGAGCACAGCATCGCGGTGGGCCTTGGGGTGGTGGAAGTCGTAGCTCACGAGCGCCTCCCCGAATCGCCCGGCCGTGGCCCGGAGGTCGTCGGCCTTCGTGGTGTCGCCCTTGCCGGCGAGCACGACCGCAAGGATGGTCGCGGCCACGGCGAAGAGGAGCGCCAGGCTCACGGCGACCACGAGCGCGGACACCCGCCGTCGAGCCACTGCGTCCTGCGGCGGTGCGTTGAGGGTCGGGCTCTCGTCGAGGTCGTCCATGGGCGCTGCCTGCCTAGCGGATCGGGGGGTGAGGGCGACGTCGCGCGGCCGGGCGGCGCAGCTGCCAGGTGGCGAGTCCGCCCGCGCCGAGGCACAGCGCAAGGGCCGTGAGGGGCCGGCCACCGGTGTTCGACAGGAGCCCGGCCGCCGCCGGTGACGAGATGGCGCTCGGTGTGAAGGGCGTGGCGGCGTAGGCCGTGAGCGCGGATGCGCAGGCCGGCACCGATGGGACGACGGGGAGCGACTTCTTGGGCACGTACACCGGCGGCGGCGGCGCATCGGCCGGCACGATGAGGTTGATGCGCACCCAGGGCCCGTCGGCCTCCTGGTCCACCGCGGCCACGGCGTACCCGAAGGCAAGCGGTCCGTCCTGCAGGGTCTTGGCGAGATCGTCGAGCTGCGCCGGCTGGGCGAGGGTGCGCGCGATGGGTGCAAGGTCGCCGAGGAGGCAGTCGAGGTTCTTCTTCTGGTCGGCCACGAGGTTGGCTGTGGTGCCGAGGAAGTCCGGCCCAACGTCGAGCAGCACGCGGGCGTCGCCGTTGGCGGCGCGAAGGGTCTCGGCCACGGCACGAAGGTTGCTGATCGAACGGCCGAGGCTCAGGCGGTGATCGGCGAGCACCCGGGTGAGGCGCGTGCTGTTCTCCGCGAGCCGATCGAGCTGGTCGGTCTTCGCGGCGAAGCTGGCCGTGATCTCGTCCATCGAGGTGGTGAGCGTCCGCAACGACTCGCCGCGTCCATCGAGGGCCAGTGAGAGCTCGTGGACCAGGCCACCCGCAGCTTCGGGATCGATGCTGGAGATGAGCGCCCCCGCCGAGCGGAGCAGCTCGGAGAACTCCAGGGGCACGGTCGTGCGGCTCAGCGGGACGTTCTCCCCCGGCTCAATCCGACGCGCGCCTGCCTTGGAGTACGACGCCGGCGGCCGGAAGTCGACGTAGGGCTCGCCGATGGCGGACTTGCGGAAGATCCGCGCGATCGAACCGGCGGGGATGGACTTGTCGCGGTCGATCTTCATGGTGGCTGACACACCAGCTGGCCGACGAGACACGTTGGTCACGCGCCCGTAGTGCACGCCGAGGTAGGTGACCTCGGCGTTGGCTTTGATGCCTGCAGCCTGGGCGAAGTCGCCGGTGATGGTGTAGGGCCGCTCGATGCGATCGACGGTCACGATGTTGTTGACGGCCCAGAAGAGCATCACCAGGAAGACAGCGTTGAAGAACACCAGGTTGATCAGCGTGCGGCGACTCATGGCGCACTGTCCAAGAAGGCAGGTTGGAACCAGCCGTACACCTGGGCGAAGTCGCCCGGCACGCCGAGCGGCGCCTTGCGGGTGAACTCAGCGAGCCAGTCCACCAACACGCCCACCTCCTCGCGCTGGCCGGCCACGAGCTGCAGGATGGCGTCGAGCTGCTTGATCTGACGGTTGATGTCGGCGCGGAACGGCTGGAAGACGATCTCGTTCTGGTCCTGGGCGAGGCGCGTGAGGTCGCGCAGGGTCTGGAGGGTGAGCTCGCGGTTGTCGGCCAGCACCTGGGTGGTCTGGGCGAGGTTGATCAGCAGCTGGTCGATGCGGTCGGAACCGGCCGCGAGCGTGGCGGTGGCGCGGTCGAGGCCGTCGATGATCGACACGATGTTGTTGGTCTGGTCGGCGAGGGTGCCGGTGACCACGGAGAGGCTGTCGATCAGGCTGCCCAGCTCGACCGCCCGAGCTCCGAAGCCCTCCGAGCCGGTCTTGATGAGGGTGGCGAGATCGTTGCTCGCCACACCGGCGAGGACGTTGACGGCCTGCTCGGCGACGAACTCGAGCTCCGGTGCCTCCGACGACTTGGCGACCACATCACCATCGCGCAGGGTGCCCCGACCGGGGACCTCCTTGCCGTCCGCGCCGCGTGTGGGTCGGAGCTCGATGAACTTCTCGCCGAGCAACGATGTGGTCCGCAGCACCGCTTCGCTGTTGTCGGGAAGGTCGAGGCCGTCCGTGATCCGCATCGTGACCTTGGCCTTGTAGTCGGCCGTGAGCTTGATGCTGGTGATGGATCCCACCCGGACATCGGCCACCTGCACGGAGTGACCCGCCACGAGATCACCCACGTCATCGAAGGTGGCCGTGAGCTCGACGGGACCCTCGACTCGGCCGGGGAGCGTGCAACCGCTCGCGCCGATCGCGCCCACGAGGAGCGCCGCGACGAGGCGGATCGAGCGGGTCACCCACCCACCCCCAGGAGCGTCGAGGCAGCATGGCTGAGGTAGCCACCAAGCCTTGTGACGGCGCTGGTGCGGCCCTGGGGAGCACGGACGGGGCTGCTACCCAGCAGCCCCAGCAAGGACCCGATCGGCGTCACTGCGGGAGCGATCACGGCAGGAGTCGGATGGCCAGCGCTCAGAGCACCGATCGGGCAGCCGGGGCCAGGCACGCAGAGCGGGGGAAGCCCGAGCTGACCCAGCAGGACGTCGACGATGTCGGTGACCACCGGCGAGAAGCTGTTGCGCAGGTCGAAGGCCCGCAGGTCCGCGTTGTAGGCGCCGATGATCCCGCTCGTGAGCTTCGGCCCTGCGGCGAGGAGCTGGGTGACCGAGGTGAGGTTGGCATCGATGGTGGCGGCGGCCTCCGCCAGCGTGGCGATGTCGGTGCGCAGCGCCCCTGCGTGCTTCCCGATCAACGCCAGGCCGTTGCTGGACAGGTCGGCTAGGCCCGCCACGAGGTCCCCGATGCTCTGGCGCTCGTCGGCGAGGACCTGGCTGGCGTTGGCGAAGGCATCCATGACCTCGCCGAGCTGTTGCTCCCGGGTGACCAGCGTGGCGCTGAGGCGGTCGAAGCTGTCGACGATGCGCAGCAGTGCGTCGTCCTTCTCGGCGAACGTCTTGACGAGCTGCGACAGGGAGCCGAGCGCGTCGTTGAGGGCGGCGCCGTTGCCTTGGAGGTCGTCGTGGAGGTTGGTGACCAGATCGCCGATGCCGTTCGGATCGAGGCTGTCGAGAAACTTCTTCAGCGCGGCCAGGGCTTCATCGGGTTCGACGGGGATGATCGTGTGCTTGAGCACGTCGCCGTCCTTGGCGGCCGCCATGCCGGTGCGGAACGCCGGCGAGATCTGGATGTAGCGCTCGCCGATCAGCGACTGGGGCACGATCTGGGCTGTGGCGTCGGCGGGCACCTTGATGTCGGCCGGGACTGCCATCTCGATGCGCACCTTGTCGCCATCGATGACGACATCGCTCACCGACCCGGCGGGAAGCCCGAGGACTCGGACGTCGGAAGACGGGAAGACGGACACAGCCCGGTCGAAGTACGCCGTGAGCTTGTAGGTGTCGCCGCCCCCGCCCAGCCCGCACCCGGGCAGGGCTGCGATGACGGCGACGGCCAGCGCTGCGAGCGCGACGCGGCGGATCATGGCGACCCACTCGGTGTGGCACCGTCGAGCGTGCCCAGGATGTCCGGCCCGAGGGCGGCCACGTAGATGTCGAGCCACGGGCCGTGTGACCCGGCCAGCGACTGACCGAAGAAGGCGGGCCCCGCAATGGCCAGCGCCCGGTTGAGGTCCGGGAGGTTGGAGTGCACAACGGCCAGGGTGGGGTGCAGGTCGCCGAGGATGGCGTCGAGCTGCACACGGTTGGTGTCGATCACCCTCGACAGGGACCGCACGGCATCGCTCCCCGCTCCTAGGGCGGTAGCGAGCTCGGCGCGCCGCTGCACGAGGAAGTCCAAGATGACCCGCGAGCTGTCAATGAGCTGCACGAGCGTCTGGTCCTTGTCGGCCAGATGGGCAGAGAGCTCGTCGGCATGGTCGAGCAGCGCCTTCAGCTGCGTCTCACGGGCGTTGATCGCGGATGACACCTGATCGATCCCCTGGATCAGGTCGGTCACCGTGCCGCGCTTGCCGCGGGTGATCTCCGCCAGCTGCTTGATGAGGAGGTTGAGCTTGTCGTTGTCGGTGGCTTCGATCCGCTCCGTAGCGTTGCGAGTGAGGTCGAACACGTCCACGGGCGTGGTGGTCCGAGCGACGCAGCGACCGTCGGTGCTGCAGTCCTGATACGGGATGAGGCGCTTGTTCGCCGGCAGGCGCTCCATGAGCATCTGCCCGGTGTCGGGGTTGGTGATCCGGATGAACTTCGATCCGAGCAGCGTCTCGAGGGCGATGTCGGCGCCGGCGCCGTCTTTGATGTCGACGCCCTTGTTCACCACCCACGACACCTCGACGAGGCCTTCGGCGCGGTCAGCGTGGATGCCAGTGACCCGTCCCACCTTCACGCCGGCCACCTTCACGTCGTCGCCGGAGCGCAGCCCCGCCGCGTCGGTGAACGTGCCCTCCATCGAGTACGTGTGCTCGAGCAGGTGCAGCAGCCCGACGAGGAACGCGGCGCCGGTGATGGCGCCGATCAGCAGCACGCTGATGAGACCCACGGCGTACGGGTTGCGATCCCGGAACGACCTCAACGTCCGACCGCCCTTGTCAGCAGCGAGGTGATGGCGGCCGCCCCGTTCGTGGACGCCGGCTGGAAGGGCTGGGCCCCGGTGGACAGCCCGGTGACTGGGTCGCCGGTGGGGCAGCCCGCATTCGCGTCGGCGGGCGGGGTGGTGAACGCACAGAGGATCTTCTGGTTGAGGAACTCGCCCCGGTTGCCGGCACGGAAGATCGCGGCGCTGGCCTCTGCCAGGCCGCCGAGGGCGGCATCGAGGGCCGGGAGCCGGCCCTGCACGGTGTCGGTGACCTTGGCCAGGTTGGTGAGGAGGCGGTCGATCTCGGTGGAGTTCGTCTGGAGGAGGTTGTGGAGGTCGGTCCCGAAGGCCCCGAGCTGCGCGAGCGCTGCATCGAGCGTGGCCGTGTTGTCGCCGAAGGTCTGGGACAGCGTGATGAGGTTCCGGAGCATCGTCTCGATCTGGGCATCGCGCGTGTTGAGCGTCTGCGAGACAGTGTCAAGGTTGGTGATCAGGCGCTGGATCGCCTGGTCGCGCCCGGCCAGCCCCTTCGTGAGCGTGGCGAGGTCGTCGAGGGCGTGGCCGACCTGGTCGGTCCGGCCGTCGAGGGCAGAGGTGATCGTCTCGAGGAAGTCGTTGACCTGGGCGGGATCGATGGCGCCCACGATGGGGCCCAGTCGGTTGAACAGCTCGCCGAGGTCGACGACCGATGCCGTCCTCGCGATCGCGTCGCCGTCCTCAAGCGCCTGCGCAGAGGTGCCCGGGTAGAGGTAGATGTACCGCTGGCCGATCAGGTTCCGCCATCGGATGGCAGCCGACGAGTCCTTGGGGATGTCGGCGTGATCGTTGTCGAGCGCCATCGTGACCAGGGCTCGCCCGTGGGAGGTGGCCACCGAGGTGACCTTGCCCACCACGACGCCTGCGACCTTCACGTTGTCGTTCATCAGCAGACCGGTCACGTCGTCGAAGCTGGCCGTGACGGAGTAGGTCTGATGGCCGAGCGGGTCACGCACGTCGAGGTTGCCGATCGTGAAGGCCAGGTAGCCCGTGAAGAACAGGCAGACCGCCACGAAGGCGCCGAACTTGAGGGCGACGCGCATCATGGCGTGAGCACCCGCCGCAAGAAGCCGAAGAGCTCGCCGTTCGCGCCGATGCCGGCCGCGGAACTGCCGCTGGTTAGCGGGCCCCGGGGCAACCCCGGCAGCGTGGGGGCCTGCCCGGGCGGCCCGACGGCCGCGCCGGGTACCGGCGACGCTGCACCCGCGGTGCCGGGACACGGGATGACGCCGCACAGGTCGCCGCCGAGGATCCCCTTGACCGCGGCCATCAGCGTGCCGTCGCCCACGTCGACCCGGATCGAGATGGACAGCGTCTGCACGTACTGGCGGAGCCCGATCACGAGGGGCACCACCTGCGTGCGCCGATCGAACAGGAGCTGGAGGGTGCGGCTCCCGTCGCCGAGGGAGGCCTGCACGAAGGGCTTGTTGTGCTCGAGCAGATCGGCGACGTCGTTGGAGAGGCGACCCGTCTGCTGGAGCAAGGCCACGACGTCGGCCTCGTGGTCGTTGATCGTGGGGAGCGCCACGTTGGCGGCGTCGGCAACGCCCACGAGATCGTCGGCCGAGGTGGCCAGCTGGTCAGAGACTGCGGCCAGGTCACCGAGGAACTGCCGGGTGTTGTCGGCGTTGTCGGCGAACACCTTCGCGAGCTTCTCTCCGTTCACGATCGAGCGGTTGATGGACGGGCCGAGGTCCTTGCCACCCTCGGCCAGCTGGCCCAGGACGGTGGCGAGCTCGACCGGGTCGATCGCTTTGAGGAGCGGGTAGACGTCCGTGAGCACCGCCTCGAGCTCGTAGCCACCGAGCGTGTGCACGATCTCGTCGCCGCCGTGGAGGAACGGGCCTCGCTGCTCGGTCGCACCAGGGTCGACGTCGACGAACTTCTCCCCGAAGAGCGTCTTGGGCCGGATGACCGCGGTCGCGGCTGCCGGCACACGCTCCCCGTCGCGGATCCGCAGCGTGACGAGGGCCTCGCCGTGGACGAGCCGAATGCTGCGGACCTCGCCGATGTTGACCCCCCGCACCTTGACGTCGGAGCCGGGCAGGAGGCCCTGGCCGGCGGCATCGAAGCTCCCGGTGAGCTCGTAGCCGCCCCCGAAGGCCCCGAAGGCGCCCTTGACCCCCACCGTGATGGCACCAAAGAACAGCAGCAGCGCGATGGCTCCGGTGAGGATGTGCTGGCGGCGATCGGTCACGGCGAGCATGGCTAACCGGTGAGGCTCACGGTGTTGCCGCCGCCCCAGAAGATCAGCGAGAGGACCAGGTTCAGGACCACCACGGACACGATCGACAGCCGGATGGCGCGGCCCACGGCCACCCCGACCCCGGCCGGCCCGCCGGACGCGTAGTAGCCGTAGTAGCAGTGGATCAGCGCCACCACCACGGCGAACAGGCACGCCTTCACGAGGCTGTAGAAGACGTCGATCGGCGGGAGGTAGAGGCGGAAGTAGTAGTCGTAGACGCCGTTGGAGAGGCCGAAGAACTGCGTGGACACCAGCTTGGTGGCGAAGAAGCTGGCGAACAGCGAGATGAGGTAGAGCGGCACGATG
>JBKJSO010000360.1:0-3662 GCA_046595835.1 Acidimicrobiales bacterium
CGCTCGCCTTCGAAGGACAGCACGGTGTCGACGAGGTGCTCGAGCACGCGCGGGCCCGCCAGGCTGCCGTCCTTGGTGACGTGGCCGACGAGCACCGACGCCACGCCGCGCTCCTTGGAGATCCGCACGAGGCGGTGGGCGCACTCCCGCACCTGGGCAACCGAGCCGGGCGCCGATGACAGCACCGGGTCGAACACCGTCTGGATGGAGTCGACCGCGACGACATCGGGCCGCACGGTGTCGATGTGCTCGAGCAGGTGGGGCAGCGCCACATCGGCAACCAGCCACAGGTTCGGCGGCAGCGCTCCGAGCCGCTCGGCCCGGAGACGAACCTGCTGCGCCGACTCCTCCGCAGCCACGTAGAGGCACCGATGGCCCGCCTTGGCGAGACCGGCCAGCGCCTGGAGCAGCAACGTGGACTTGCCGATCCCAGGCTCGCCACCCAGCAGGGTGACCGATCCGGGCACCAGCCCACCCTGGAGCACCCGATCGAGCTCCCCGACGTGCGTGGCCGACGGTGCCCAGGCCTCCATGTCGACCTCCGCGATCGGCAGCGGGGTGCTCGGGCCGCGACCCGCTCCCCCGCCGAGGAGGGCGTCACGATCCGCCACAGCGGGCCGCTCGATCTCCTCGACGAGGGAGTTCCACGCCTCGCAGGCGGCGCAACGCCCGGCCCACTTGGGCTCGGCGACCCCGCACTCGCTGCAGCGGTAGATGGTTCTCGGTCGGGCCATGTCAACGGACCCTACGAAGGCCCTGTGACAACGACATGCGGCTCCGGGCGTCGCTGCGCTCCTGCCTCCGTCGGGGCCGTGCCTCATGAGGGAACATGTGTTCGACAGTAGCGTCCCGGACGGTGCCGACGGCGCCGCTACCGTCCCGTCCGTGGCCGAGCGCACCGACTGGAACCCGCTCCTGCGGACCGAGCTGGCCAAGCCCTACTGGTCCGAGCTGCAGCGTTACGTGGCCGACGAGCGCACCCGTCACGCCGTCTACCCACCCCACGACGAGGTGTTCGCCGCCCTCCACCTCACGCCGTACGCGTCGGTCAAGGTAGTCATCCTCGGTCAGGACCCCTTTCACGGGCCCGGCCAGGCGCACGGGCTGTGCTTCTCCGTGCGACCGGGCGTGCCCGCTCCCCCGTCGCTCCAGAACGTCCTCAAGGAGCTCGAGGCCGACCTGGGCATCACACCCCCGGACCACGGCTGCCTCGACGCCTGGGCCCGTCAGGGGGTGCTCCTGCTCAACACGACGCTCACGGTGCGGGCCAGTCAGGCGGCATCGCACCAGGGCAAAGGGTGGGAGACCTTCACCGACGAGGTGATCCGGGCCGTCGCGGCCAAGCCAGAGCCGGTGGTCTTCCTGCTCTGGGGTGCCGCGGCGCGCAAGAAGCGGGCCCTCATCGATGGGAGCCGACACGCGATCATCGAGTCGGCCCACCCCTCGCCGCTGTCGGCCCACAACGGGTTCTTCGGGAGCCGCCCGTTCTCGTGCGCCAACGAAGCGCTCGTCGCGGCGGGCCGCGAACCCGTCGATTGGCGCATACCGCCCCGTTGACGGCTCGATGTGGTCGCGTAACGCTTCAGGCGCAGTCGCTGTCGGTCGATGCACGTGGTGGGACACGGACGGGTTCGCCAGAGGGAGCAGACCAGTCGGGTTGTCCGAGGACGAGGGGGTAGGGCGATGAGCAAGACAACATCCGACACGGCAGCGGTACGAGCGATCAAGAGCCTCTGCGGGACGTACGTCGTGGTCGACGGCGAGAGCCTGGTGGTGGAGGACACCGTCCTGCACGCCGTCGTGACGGGCCACATCTCGGACGACTTCATGGACTACGGCTGCGACACCTACTGGTGCGTCAACGCCGCCGGACGGCACCGGGTCATCCGGGCCTCCGACATTGCTCTCGCCTGCTGACCCCAGCCGCGGACGAAGCGCCGCACGCACCCCCGGGTAGGGTCGCCGGCCATGCGAGCCGTGGTGTTGCGAGGAGAGCGGGACATCGTCGTCGAGAACGTGCCCGATGCCGTGGTGCCAGGCGCTGACGGGCTGCTGCTGCGGGTCGACCGCACTGCGATCTGTGGGTCGGACCTGCACCTCTACCACGGGCCGATGACCATCCCCGGGGCCCACCTCGGCCACGAGTTCGTCGGCACGGTCGAGGAGGTCGGCGCCGACGTGCGCACCGTGCGAGCCGGCGACCGGGTGCTCGTGTCGGGTGTGATCGGCTGCGGTGCGTGCGCGGCCTGCCGGGCCGGCGATCCGGTCGTGTGCCTCACGGCGGGCACCAGGATCTTCGGCACGTCGCTCGAGCTGGCCGGCGGCCAGGCCGAGGCGGTGGGCGTCCCGGCCGCCGACGCGTCCGTGCTCAAGATCCCCGAGGGGATCAGCGACGAGCAGGCCGTGCTCCTCACCGACATCCTCCCCACGGGGTACCTCGGAGCGCAGCGGGCCGACATCACCCCGGGCGATGTCGTCGTCGTCATCGGGCTCGGGCCTGTGGGCGTGTTCGCCCTCCAGTGCGCGCAGCTCTACGGACCGTCGCGGATCCTTGCGGTTGACATGGTGCCCGACCGTCTGGCCCGCGCCGCGGCGCTCGGCGCCGAGCCGATCGACGCCAGCGACGGCGACACCGTGGCCAAAGTCTACGACGCCACCGGCGGCCGGGGGGCCAACGCGGTGATCGAGGCCGTCGGCGCCGACCAGACGATCAGCGACGCCATCCTCTGTGCCGCCCCGGGGGCCACCGTGTCAGTTGTCGGCGTCAACCTCAACTTCGCCTTGCCGTTCCCCGTGCCCGTCGCCCTCATGAAGCGGCTCACCTTCCGCGTCACACTGGCGTCGATCCCCACCACGTGGTCCGCGCTCGTGCCCCTCATCGCCACCGGCAAGCTCCACCCTGAGGACGTGTTCACGCACCGCATGGGCCTCTCCGATGCGGCCGAGGCCTACCGGATCTTCGAAGCCCACGAAGACGGCGTGCTCAAGGTGCTGCTCGATCCCACGGCGTGAGCGCCGCGCCCCTGGTCGTTCTCGGGCGATCTCCCGCGCTCAGGGCGCGAGAAACGCCCGAGAACGCCGCGGGGTACGGTCCCGAACATGACGACCGACGTGCTCGACGGGTTGGTGGACGATGCGCGGGCGCAGCTCGACGACGCGGTGGCCCTGCGTCGTCGCATCCACGAGCAACCCGAGCTTGGCCTCGACCTCCCCGTCACCCAGGCCGCTGTCCTCGAGGCGCTCGATGGACTGCCGCTTCGCATCGCCACCGGCACGTCGACCTCCTCGGTGATCGCGGTGCTCGACGGTGGCGAGCCCGGGCCGACGGTGCTGCTCCGCGGCGACATGGACGCGCTGCCCATGCCCGAAGACACCGGCCTCGACTATGCGAGCGGCGTCGACGGCGCCATGCACGCGTGCGGGCACGACGCTCACGTGGCGATGCTGGCCGGGGCAGCGCGACTGCTGTGCGCTCGAAGGGGGGCGATGACGGGACGCGTCGCCTTCATGTTCCAGCCCGGCGAGGAAGGGCACCACGGCGCGCGAGCGATGCTCGACGAGGGGCTGCTCGAGCTCGTGGTGCCCTTCCTCGCCGGGCTGGAACATGAAGGCGACGCGTCCCGTCATCGCCCCCCTTCGAGCGCACAGCAGTCGCGCTGCCC
>JBKJSO010000092.1:0-14632 GCA_046595835.1 Acidimicrobiales bacterium
TGCGCCGCACCCGCGACGAGCTGCCGCACTCGATCGCGGCCCGGGTCACCGAGTGGGACTGGCCGCTCATCCGCTGCGAGATCCTCGTGGAGCGCGACAGCCAGAAGGGCATCGTGATCGGCAAGAAGGGCCAGGTGCTCAAAGAGGTGGGCATGGCCGTGCGCGCCCAGCTGCCCGAAGGCACCTACCTCGAGCTGATGGTGAAGGTCGACAAGGACTGGCAGAGCCGCCCCAAGCCCATGGAGCGCCTCCGGTACTGATGCGGGGTGGTGGCACCACCGGCCGCCGAGGGCCAGCACCCTTGCCGCCTCGCCGAGTAGCGCCTTGGATGGGACGGTGACCCGCGATCGAGGTCGGAGTTGAGAGGTTCAGGCGGGGGTCCGACGCGGCTTGTGGCCTTGGGGTCGTGGCGCGCCGCCTGGCGGAGGCAGCTTGTGATGGCCCTGACGGTGGCCGGGTCCGTCGGGCTGGTCGTTGGCGTGCTCGCAGGCGCGCAGCGGTCCGAGACGGCGTTCGACCGGTTGCGAGCGCAGACCCACGCCGGGGACCTGGCCGTCGGCCGGGAAGGTCGCGACATGGATGGTCTTGTCGAGGACGTCGCGGCGATCAAGGGTGTCACCGCGGTCGCCGCGATCCGTGAGCTCTTCGTGCGTCCCGTGGGGTCAGACCTCTTCCCGGACTTCAACCTGCTGTCGATCGCCCCCTGGCCCACGAGGAGCGGGGAGATCGTGGACGTGCCGCTCATCACGTCCGGACGGGCGCCAGATCCGCACGCGGTCGACGAGGTCGCATTCAGCGAGCGCCTAGCGTCGAAGCTCCACGTCCATGTAGGTGACCGGATCGCCCTCGAGTCGATGACCGACGCATGGGTCGATGTCGCGTACAACGGCGGCGACCCCGGCCCGCCCGACGGTCCCCAGGTCGAGGTAGAGGTCGTCGGCATCGCCCGCTCGCCGGTGGACTTCGGACGATGGGCCGGCCTGATCCACCTCACGCCAGCGTTCGCGCAGCGCTACGACCGTGCGATTCGCTCCTACGCCTTCGCTGAGGCTCGGCTGACCGGCCCGCTGGCGGCCGATGTGCTGGCCGGCCGCCAGCCGGACCTCGCCGGCCTCAAGAGCGACGAGCTGCAACCCGCCTTCTTCAGCGGCTCCACGGCTACCGAGGACGGCCTGCGCACCATCGCCACGGCTCTGCGCCTCATCGCGGCGACCACCGCGGTGGCCGCGCTCACGGCCGTCGGCCTCATCGTGCTGCGGTTGGCGCGCACCATGCTCGCCGACCGCACGACGTTGACGGCGATCGGCCTGACCAGGACCGAGATGACCCGCGCCGCGATGCTCGTGCACGGACCGTGGGCGCTCATCGGAGCAGCGCTGGGCGTGGGCCTCGGCGTGGTCGGGTCGCCGCTGGCATCGGTCGGCCTGGCGCGAGCAGTGGACCCAGCTGAGCGCGACATCGTGGTGCGGGTCGGGTGGGTGGCCCTTGTGGCCGTGGTGGTGATGCTCGCCGTGATCTTGCTCGTCCTCCTGTGTGCAAGCCGAGCCAGCGGGGAGGCAGGTGGGCCGGCGACCACCGAGCGGCCGAGGCCAGCTCTCCGTCAGCCCCTGTCCGTCTCGCTCGGGCTGCGGCGGGCGATCTTCGGTGCGCCTGACCGCGGCGGCCGGGCCAGTCGTGCTGCGATCGGCGCCGCCACAGCGGGTGTGGCCGTCGCCGTCGCAGCCCTGCTCGTCGGGGCGTCGATCGAGCGGCTGGAGAGCGACCCATCGCTGAGCGGGCAGGGTGGCCCATCCCAGCGGGTCATCGACGCCGGCGAGGACCCGGATGTCTTCACCAAGGCCCTGGCCGCGCTCGAGGCCGATGCGCGCGTGGCGGACCTGATCGGTTTCCACGTGGCCTTCGGGATCCGGGCGCCACGGGCAGGAGAGTTGACCGTCCTCGTGTACGACGTGCGCCGGGGACGCGTCGACGCCGCGATCCTGGAGGGTCGCCTGCCCGTGCAACCCGACGAGATCGCCGTCGGGCCAGCCACGCTGAGCCGCATGCGGCTGCGCGTCGGGGACTCCGTACGGCTCACGGCCGACGCCGCCATGGCGCAGTTCCGCATCGTGGGGGTCACCCTCTTCCCGGAGGGCGACTTCGCACACGACTCGGGCATCGCCATCACGCTGGGGGGTATGGCGTTCGCCGGCGGCATCGACGCCACCGTGATCCACCAGGTGGCGTTCGCCTGGGCCCCCGGCATCGGCGTCGCCGCGGCGGATCGGTCACTCGAGCGGCAGGGCTACAAACCGTTCTCGACCTTCGAGGGGCTGATGCCGGCAGACGTCACCAACCTCGGGCAGGTCCGAACCCTTCCGCGCGTGCTGGCGGTGGTTATCATGCTGCTCGCCCTCGTGACCATCGCGCACGCCGTGGCGCAGACGACACGAAGCCGTCGTCGGGAGGCGGGAACACTCGCCGCCCTCGGTGTGACGCCCCGGGTGATAGCGCTTTCCGTGGAGGCGCAGGCCGCGTCGGTCGCGCTCATCGCAGCGATCGTCGGGCTGCCCATCGGCCTTGCGCTCGGCCGCAGTGTCTGGACACAGATCGCGGAGCGGGCCAGCGTCGTGAACCATCCGGTGCCTGCGTGGGCTGGAACTGGCTGGCTCGTGGTGGCGGCGGTGGTCGGGACGATGGTGCTCGCGGTCGTGCCCGTGACGCGCTCGCTCCGCCAGGATCCCGCGGAGGCACTGCACTCGGAGTGACCTCGATGTGGGGTCAGCCGAAGACCTGGGCGACCCCGTGCAGGGCGAGGCCGGCGAGGCCGCCGACCACCGTGCCGTTGATTCGGATGAACTGCAGGTCAGGCCCCAAGAGCAGCTCGAGGCGGTTGGAGGTCTCCTCGCCATCCCACCGGGCGATCGTGGTGGAGACCAGCTCGGTGATCTCGCCGCCGAAGTGCTCGACGACGTAGCGGGCGGCCGACTCGGCCACCTCGTCCACCTTGGCGACGAGGGCCCGCTCCTCCAGCATGCGCTGGCCCCCCGATGCAATGGCCTCGGCGACCTGTTGGTGCAGTGCCGAGGCAGGTTCGGCGGCCTGGGCTCGCAGTTGCGCCTTGCCCTCGGTCCACACGTTCGCCACCCACGTTCGCACCTCGGGGCGCTCGAGGAGGTCGCGGGTGAGCTGCTCGCCGCGCGCCCGCAGCGCAGGAGAGGTCTGGAGCTCGTCGACGAAGCGGAGGATCCGGGCGTCGAGCGCGCGGCGCAGGCCGTGGCCCCGGTCGTTGGCCATGTCGTCGAGCACGGCCCGCACCCCGTCGAGCAGGCGCTCGAAGATGCGGTCCTCGACGGCACCGGGCAGCCACCAGGGTGAGTGGTCCCGGAACCGGCCGAGGAGGTCGCCGCGGTGCTCGTCGAGGTAGCGGTCGAGCCCGCGCAGGCCGGCGTCGACCACCTCGGTGTGCCGGCCCTCCCGGGTGAGCGCGCCCAGCGCCCGTCCGGCCATCGGCAGAAGCGACGCCGAAGTGATCCGCTCGCGCACTAGGCCCTCGAGGACGTCGTGGACGGCCTCGTCCTCGAGGAGGTCCACCACCTCCACCCCGCCGCCCAGGACGTGCCCGGCCAGCTTGTCGGCGTTGGCGGGCTCGGCCAGCCACCGAGCCACCCGATCACCGACCCTGGCCAGCTGCACTCGCTCGGCCACGGCGTCGGGGGTGAGGAAGCTGTCCTGGATGAACTCCCCGAGCGTCTCACCGAACTGCTCCTTGCGCTCCGTGATGATCGCCGTGTGCGGGATGGGCAGGCCGAGTGGGTGCCGGAAGAGCGCCACCACGGCGAACCAGTCGGCCAACCCACCCACCATCGACGCTTCGGCGGCGGCTTGGAGGTACCCACCGGCGCTCCCCGGATCGACACCGACCATCACGGTGGCCACGAAGATGCTCGTGACAACGGCGAGCAGGGCGGTGGCCCGCCGACGGGTGGTGACGAGCTGGCGTCGCTTGGCCACCTCGTTGGGCGAGGGCGGCAGAGACGAACGGGTGCTCGTGGCGGTGGCCATCCGGGCTGTCTACCCCCTCGACCCGGGGCTACTCGTCGCCAATCGCCTCGAGGACACGGCGGGCCTCAGCGGGGTCCTTGGTGCGGCGCATCGGCGGCAGGGCCCGCACGACGTCCCAGCGGTAGCCGGCGGTGGCGAGGCGGGGGTCGAGCACGGCCACCACGCCGTGGTCGGTGGCTGAGCGGATGAGCCGTCCGGCCCCTTGGGCGAGCAGCGTCGTGGCCCGCGGGAGATCGATGAGGTTGAAGGCGTCGGCGCCAGCCCGCTCGCGCCGGGCTTGCAGGAGCGGCTCGTCGGGGCGGCCGAACGGGATGCGGTCGATCGCCACGAGGCTCAGCGCGGAGCCCGGGATGTCGACGCCCTGCCAGAACCCCATCGTGGCGAACAGGCAGGTGGCCTCGTCGCTGGCGAAGCGCTCCAGCAGCCGGGCCTTGGGCAGGTCGCGCTGGGTGAGGATGGGCACGTCGAGCTGCATCTGGAGGGCGGCGGCCGCTTCGTCGAGCACACGGAAGCTCGTGAAGAGCGCGAGGGTGCGTCCGCCGGCCGCAGTGATGAGCTCGCCGAGCTCGCGGGTCATCGCCTCGAGGTAGGCGGGACTGCGCGGATCGGGTAGGTGGGCGGCGCAGTAGAGCAAGGCGTTGGTCTCGTAGTCGAACGGGCTGCCGACATCGAGCTCGGTTACTGCGTCGTGCGAGAGGCCGAGGCGGTCGGGCAGACGCGGGGGGAGGGTGGCGCTGGTGAGCACCGCTGGCCGCTTGTCCCAGAGCGCGTCGCGCAGGAGGCCGGCCACGTCGAGGGGGGCCACCCGCAGCACCGGGTTGTGGTCGGAGCCCTCGACCCAGGCCACCTGCCCGGCCGACACCTGCTCGACCGCGCTCAGGTCGTCGAGCAGCGCACCGGCGGACTGCTGCACGCGCAGCGCCCGTGAGCGGCTGTCCTCCGGCGCGTCGGCAGGCACGGCTCGGGCGGCGGCCAGGGCGCGCTCCACCCGACCGCGCGCCACTGCGATGGCGCCGGCCAGGTCGTCGGGGAGGTTGCCCTTGAGTCGGCGGTCGCGGTGCGGACGCAGCGCTTCGACGAGGAGGCGACCGGCGTCGTCGACCCCGGCCGGGATCTGGTCGTCGGCGATCACGCCGCGGGTGCGACGGGCGAGGTCGCTGAAGCGCCCGCCGGTGAGGTCGACGCCGGTGGTGGCCGAGATGATCTCCTCGAGCTGGTGGGCCTCGTCGATGATGACGACGTCGTGATCGGGGAGGATCACCCCGCCCGAGGCGATGTCGAGGCCGTAGAGGTGCAGGTTCACCACGAGGACATCGGCCTCCTGGGCCTTGAGGCGGGCCCCTTCGGCGAAGCACATGCCACCGCTCGGGCAGCGCGACGCGCCTGGGCACTCGCGGGCGCTCACGCTCACCGCGGCCCATGCCTGCTCCGACGGCTCGATGGGGAGCTCGGCCCGATCACCGGAGTCGGTGGTGGTGGCCCACCGGGCCAGTGCCACGAGCTCGTCCTTGGGGGCTCGCTCGGCCACACCGTCGAGACCGAGCTGCTCGCCGGTGCCGTCCTTGGCGGCCAGCTCGGAGAGGCGCTGCATGCAGAGGTAGTTGGAGCGTCCCTTGAGGATGGCCCAGTCGAACGGCTCGTCGAGGTGGCGCTGCAGGAAGGGCAGGTCCTTGCCCGCCAGCTGATCCTGCAAGGCCTTGGTGGCGGTGGCGACGATCGTCTTCTTGCGGGCCAGCACGGCGGGCACGAGGTACGCGAGCGTCTTGCCGGTGCCTGTGCCGGCCTGCACCGCGAGGTGTCGCCTGGCCGCGATGGCGTTCGCCACCGCGTCGGCCATCTCGGCCTGCCCGGGTCGCGCCTCGCCGGCGGGGAGCGCGTCGGTCACCCGCTTGAGGGCAGCTCGCACCGTGCCATCGGCGGGCACGTGGTCGGGGGCGGACACCGGCCCACGGTACTGACCGCCACTGACGACGCCGGACCCTGGCGCTACTCCCGGCGAGAACCCCCGCCGGCCAGCGTCTCGAGGGCGTCAAGGAGCTGGATCGGGATCGGGAAGATCACCGTGGAGCTGTTCTCGGCGGAGATCTCCACCATCGTCTGGAGCTGGCGCAGCTGGAGCGCGCCGGGTGAGGCGCTGATGATGGCGGCCGCCTCACCGAGCTTCTGCGACGCCTGCAGCTCGCCCTCCGCTGCGATGATCTTGGCGCGACGCTCGCGCTCGGCCTCCGCCTGCTTGGCCATGGCCCGCTGCATCTGCACCGGCACCTGCACGTCGCGGATCTCGACGCGGTGCACCTTGATGCCCCACGGCTCGGTCTGCGCGTCGAGCGCGATCTGCAGCTCGCCGTCGATGCGGTCGCGCTCGGTGAGGAGCTGGTCGAGCTCGTGGCGGCCCACGATGGAGCGCAGCGTGGTCTGGGCGACGAGCTGCGAGGACGTGTACCAGTCGCGGATCTTGATCACCGAGGACTCCGCGTCGACCACCTGGAAGTAGGCGACGGCATCGACGCTGCTCGTGACGTTGTCCTTCGTGATCACGGCTTGCGACGCGACCGGCACGGCCACGATCTGCAGGTTCACGCGCACGATCCGGTCGATGATCGGGATCACGAAGAACAGGCCCGGGCCCTTGGCCCCGACTGAGCGGCCCAGCCGGAAGATCACGCCCCGCTCGTACTCCTGGACGATCTTGATCGAGCTGGCCAGGACGATGACCACCACGATCGCGACGACGAACAGCACACCGATCACTGCTTGCATGAGTACTCCTTGGCTGAGCGGACCTACGAGACGTTGGGATCGGTGGAGGGCCTGACCTCGAGGGTGGTGCCGGTGAACCCCACCACGGTGGCGTGGTCGCCCACCTGGAACGACTGCTCCGAGGTGGCGTTCCACAGCGAGCCGGTGTGGCGAACCCGCCCGGCCAGGTCGACCCAGGAGACGACGTCGACCTCG
This sequence comes from Acidimicrobiales bacterium, assembly GCA_046595835.1. Classification (GTDB taxonomy): domain Bacteria; phylum Actinomycetota; class Acidimicrobiia; order Acidimicrobiales; family VFJN01; genus VFJN01. Next base: position 7,000 of record JBKJSO010000092.1, read on the forward strand.
GCGCCGAGCAGCGAGTCCATCCCGACCTGGGTGGGGCGTTCGAGCAGGCGCCGGGCCGCGCCGTGCACCGACGGGAAGGCTGCCGCGAGGGCCCCAGTGGCGAGGACGCCGAGCACAGCGGTGCCGACGCTGTCGGCCATCACCCCGAACGCGATGCTGCCGCCCCCGAAGAGAGCGGCCGCCGCGGCTTGGCCGACGGGGGGCCGGGAGCGGCGGGCGACCATCACGCACCACGCCACGATGGCCACCGCTGGCCCGAGGAGCGGCCACCAGGTGGCGTCCTGGCGATCGACGCCGACGACCACCCCCACGCTCAGCAAGAGCCCGAGGGTGCCGGCGATCCCTACCGTCGGCAGGGCCGCCTCCACCACGAGCAGGAGCGCCGCGAGGGTGAGCATGACCAGCACCGTGGCCGGTTCATCGAGCAGCGGTCCCACGAGTCGACCCTACGTCAGCGCGTCGAGCCTCAGTCGGTCACGCGCCGGGGGACGCGCACTCGGTGGCCGTCTGCGCCCGCGTGGCATCGAAGCCGGCGGTGGCGAGCATCCAGCGCAGCAGCGGCCCGATCACGATGGCCACCACGACGGTGCCCACGCCGATCTGGCCGCCGATGGCCCAGCCGATCGCCACGCAGGTGAGCTCGATGCCGGTGCGCACGGGCGCCAGCGGGTAGCCCCGGTCGTGGATGGCCAGCATCACGATCTCCGCCGGTCCCGGGCCGATCTCGGCAATGATCACCGCCGTGATCCCGGCGGTGACGAGAAGGAACCCCGCCGCGAATAGGGCGAGGCGCGGCGGCATGGCCTCCTGGTGGGGGAGCAGGTCGAGGACGGCCCCGAGGATGGGGCCCACCAGCAGCACGGCCAGCAGCGTGCCCGGGCCCGGTCGACGCCCGAGCACCCAGCCGAGGCCCGTGAAGCCGAGGGGCACCAGCATGGCGGCCACCCCGATCGCGATCTCGGTGGACGACGCGATGCCGGTGGTGAGGACGTCGTAGGGCGCCACGCCGATCTGGCCGCGGATCATCATGGCCACACCGGAGCCCACGAACAGCAGCCCAAGCCCCAACGTGACGACTCGGCGCGCCACCGGGGAGTCAGGTGTGGCGGCCAGCATCATCCGCACGACGCTACCGGTGGCCATGGGAGAGACTGGTCGTGGGAGCCGACCTGAGGGGGAGCGCATGGACGTGAACGGGTACTTGGTGGAGCTTGTCGGACGCATGCCCGATCTCGTGCACGAGGCGGTCGACGATCTCGACGTGGGCGTGCTCACCACCGCCCCTGGCGACGGGGCCAACACGATCGCCTGGCTGATCTGGCATCTCACCCGCGTGCAGGACCACCACATCAGCGAGCTGAACGAGTCGGAGCAGCGATACCTGGCAGACGGCTGGCACGAGCGCTTCGGGCGCGGCCCCGACGAGCAAGACCACGGCTACGGCCACACCGCCGCCGATGTCGCCTCCGTGCGCGCCAGCGCCAAGGACCTCGTCGGTTACTTCGACGCCGTGCACGCCCGCACGATCGACTACCTGGGTGGCCTTTCCCCGGCCGATCTCGACGCCGTCGTCGACGAGCGCTGGGATCCGCCCGTCACGCTCGGCGTGCGCCTCGCCAGCCTCGTGTCGGATTGTCTGCAGCACGTCGGTCAGGCGGCCTACGTGCGGGGACTGCTCACCTGACGATCACGGCGTGACGAGCTCCTGGCCCGCGGCGACGAGACGCCCGACGTCGGCCATGGCGGTCTCAAGGTCGGTGAGCTCGCGCTCGATGGCGCCTTGAGGCGTGAGGAACAGGAACACCACTCGGCTGACGGGCTCCGCAGTGGCCCGACCCACCGCGACCGCGTAGGCCGCGCCCTGGAGCCGGTAGCCCTCGACGCGGCGGTCGAGCTCCAGCGGGTCTGACGACGCCGAGGTCTTGTGGTCGACCACCACCAGGCCCTCGGGCGCGCGGTAGAGCAGGTCGACGTAGCCCTCGAGGAGCCGGTCGGCGATCGGCGTGCACACATAGACCTCACGCCAGTGGGCGCTCCCGGCCGCGGCGACCACCACCGGCGAGCGCAGCGCGTCCTGCACGAGTGTGCGCACCTCGGTGGCTCGATCGGGCACGGCCTCGGCCTGGCACTGTGCGGCTACCGCTGCGTCGAGGCCGGCGCCCGAGGCGAGGTCGATCGTCTGCAGCACCCCGTGCACCGCCCGACCCACGGCCGTGCCGTAGCGGCCTTTGAGCCACGGCGGCAGGTCGAGGTCGCGCGGTCGCTTCTGGAGGCCTGGATCCACACCGGTCGCCCTTGCGTCGGCGGGCGGTGGTGACGGCTCCAACAGGACCTCCTCCGTGAGGGCGGTGGCAGCGACGGCTCCCGGCCGGGAGGCCGCCCGCAGCGCGACCTCCCGCTCCGCTTCCCACGCCGTGAACGGCGGCGGCGCCGACGGCACCGTCGCGGGATCGACCACCATCGGCTCGGCGTGGCCGCTCAGGTCGGGGAGGTACTCGAGCAGTACCCCCATGCCGTCGACGAGGAGCTCGGCGTTGGTGCGGTTGCGCTTGAGGGCGGGCGGGCTCTTACGGGCGACGCGGTGGAGCGACACCACGAGGTGATCGCAGGCGCGGGTGCACGCCACGTAGAGGAGCCGGATGCGCTCGTCGAAGCCCATCTGCTCATCGATTGGCTTCCAGTCCTCGAACTCCTCGGTGACGACCTCTCGGCCGAGGCGGTAGCCCACGGGACCGCCATCACGGGGGAAGTAGACGTCGACCGGGTTGCGCCGGCTCTGCGCTCCCGTGGACATGCCCGACACGATCGTGATCGGGAACTCGAGGCCCTTGGCGGCATGGATCGTCATGATGCGCACGGCGTCGTCGTCGGTCTCGGGGAGCACCGACTCCGTGACCCGGGCCCCCTCGGCGGTCTGCTGGTCGACCCAGCTCAGGTACGACCGGAGACTGCCGCCGGTGGCCTCGCTCCACGCACGGGCCTGGTCGATCACGAACCGCAGACGGCGCCACACGTCGCGCGGGCGGCCCTCGGCGAATCCGAGCTCAAGGGCGCGCCGGTCGCGGGCGATGCGGTCGAGCAGCTCCGCTGGCGACTGCCAGTGGCGGGCCTCGTGCAGCTCGCGCAGGAAGGCCAGGCCGGCCGACACGGGCCCGTCGGTCGGATCAGGCGCCACCGGGGTGTTGTAGGCCCAGCCGTGCTTCGCCATCACCTTGTGGCGGAAGAGGTCGTCGTCGCCGCAGGCCAGCAGCGGGGTGCGCAGTGCGGCGACGATGCGAAGGTGGTCGGTCGGGTCGTCGGCCGCTCGCAGCACCATGAGCAGGTCGCGCACGGCGCGGCTGGCGTACACGAGCGAGCTGCTCTCCGTGCGGAAGGGCACCCGTGCCCTCTCGAGGGCGGCTTCGAGGAACGGGAGCGACGTGCGGGCCGGCACGAGGATGGTGATGTCGCCAAGGCGGGCATCGCGCCACTCCTCGCTGCCGTCGATCCGCTCGTGGACCTGCCACCGTTCGCCGATGGCCACCGTGATGGCGCGGGCGACGTCGCGGGCCTCCGCTTCGCGGACGACGTCGGCTCGCGTCTTCATCGGGTGCGGGTCGGTGCCCACGACGGTCACGGCCGGTCCGCCGTGTCCGGCCTCGTCGGCCACCTCGCCCCGCTGGGCCTGGAGGGAGGCATAGGGCGGCTGCGAGGAGAGGGCGAGGTCGTGGTCGGGCTCCTCGCCCATGAGCTCGGTGAAGGTGGTGTTCACCCAGTGGATGATGGGCTCGACCGTGCGGAAGTTGGCCGTGAGCTCGACCGGTCCGCCGGACTGTCCGCCGAAGTGGGCCTTGGCCTCGAGGAACGTGGTGATGTCGGCCCGGCGGAAGCGGTAGATCGACTGCTTCGGGTCGCCCACCACGAACAGGCGGCCCGGGGCGACGTCGACGTCGCCCCAGGCGTCGGGGTCGGCGGTGGCCGGATCGGCGCACGCGATGCGCACGGCCAGCTCGATCTGGATGGGGTCGGTGTCCTGGAACTCGTCGAGCAGCAGCCGCTGGTAGCGGTCGTGGAGCGACTGGCGCACGACCGGGCCCTGCTCTGGGTCGCGCAGCACCTGGCGGGCCAGCACGAGCAGGTCGTGGAACTCGAGCTGGCCCGCGGCCCGCCGCTCGCGCGCTGAGCGAAGGGTGTGGTGGCGCATGGCCGTGCCGAGGTGGCGGGCGCAGCCCTGGAGCACGCTGAGGCGCACGTCCTCCACCACCTGCTCGACGGACTTGATGCCGGCTTGCACCAGTGGCTTGGTGTCGTCGACCCAGGACTGCTTGCGTCCGAGGTGAGCCGCGAAGCTGGGGCGGCCCTCGATGAGCACCTCGAGCAGGTCGAGGTCATCGTCGCCGGCGTGGCGGAGCCGCTCGCCGAACTCGACGATCCCCATGATCTGGCTCATCAGCCAGTCAGACGTGTCGGCGCAGTGCTCCGAGAGCCCATGGAGCTCGGCGATGGCGGCGTGCACCTTGGGCACCGCGTCGGCCACGGCAGGCGGGTCGGCGGCGATAGGCGGCACGTGGCCGTCGACGAGGTCCCAGGAGGCGTCGAAGGCCAGGGCCAGCGAGCGCAGCTTGAGGGGGTCGACCCCGGCCGCCGCGAGCAGGAGCAGGGTGCGCTCGAGGGCGGGATCGGCGAGGAGCTCGTCGAGCGTGCGCGCCCAGCGGCGATCGAATGCGATGCCCGAGCTCACCTCGTCGAGCACCTCGAGCTTGGGCGGGAGCTTGGCCTCCACCGGATGCTCGTTGAGGATGCGCTGGGCGAAGGCGTGGAGGGTGCCGATCGCCGCCCCGTCGAGCTGGCCGATCGCCACCCGACAGCGCTCCGCCTCCACCGGGGGGGTGTCGGGGGCGGCGGCGCGGGTCTGGAGCACCTGGCGAACGCGGTCGCGCAGCTCGGCGCCGGCCTTCTCGGTGAAGGTGATGGCGGCCAGGTTGGCCAGCTCGACGGCGCCCGATGCCACCAGCGCCACGACGCGCCCCACCAGCGCGCTCGTCTTGCCGGACCCGGCCCCGGCCTCCACGAACAGCGTGGCGGCGAGGTCGGTCTCGATCCGGTGGCGAGCCGCATGATCGGGCGGCTCGTGCTCGTTGCGCGCGGTGTGGCTCATGTCGACGCCCGCGTGAGGTCTGGCTCGGGTTCGACGATGGGCTCGGCGAGCTCCGCGTAGAGCGTCATGGCCGCGTCTCCGCGCTTGCGCTCCCAGTGCTGGCGGAGCTCCACCGTGCCGAGGCCATCCGGGTCGCACACGTGGCAGGTCACCCAGATCGCGGTGGAGGCCAGTGGATCGGGGTGGGGGGGGAACACGCCCTCCTCGATGCCCCGCACGATGACCCCCAGGGTGGTGCGGGTGTGGGCGAGCACGTCGTCGGTGACGTCGTAGCCCTTGCGCTTGAACTCGCCGCGCCGGGTGACGAACCAGTACTCGGCGCGCACCGGCGCGCCGGGGTGACCATGGTGGGCCCGGGCCGCCAGGCCGTAGACGGGAAGCTGGAGCTTCGTGCCGGCGGCCACCGGGTCATCGTCGAGGCCCGTGTACCCATTGGAGAGCTTGCCGGTCTTGTAGTCGACGACGTGCAGCGTGCCGGTGGCGCTGAGATCGAGGCGGTCGGCCCGGCCGCGGAACCTCAGCACTCGCTCATCGGGCAGCGCGACGCCCACCGCGGCGTCCTCCCCCGAGAAGCCGAAGCCGAGCTCCGCGGCCAGCGGGCTGGTGCCGTGACCAGCGCGGTGGAGATCGTCGTGGAGGAGGAAGCCGTGCAGGTCGGCGAGGATCCGACGCCGGTCGCGCTTCCAGAAGATGGGACGGCCGGTGAGGCCCTGGGCCTCCCAGTGGTCGCAGTGCTGGATCCCGATCTCCTCGATGTGGCGGTGATGGGCCGCCGACCAGGGCTGGTGCGGGGTCGGACGCTCCGCCTCGGGCGCCTCGAGCACGGCCGTGATGAAGTCCTCCAGGATCTTGTGGATGAGGCTGCCCTTCTCGAGGGGCGTGATCATCAGCGCCTCCTCGGGGTTCTCCACGGGGGCGGCCTGCAGGATGTCCTGCACGAGGTGGGCGTGCGGACAGGCGGCCCAGCGCTCGAGCCGGGTGGGGGAGGTGATCGTGTCGACCGGCGACGGCATGGGCAGGCCCGCCAGGTTGCCGTCGAAGCGGGTGAAGGCAGCGCTGCGACGGGCGGTGATCACCTGCGCCCCCGCCGCGGTGCGGGGATCGTCGGTGGCGGCGAGCGACCCGCCGGTGGCCAGGAGCGTGCGGAGGCGGTGCTCCTGGGCGGTGGCGGGCACGGGCATGTGGCGCAGGCCGGCATCGAAGGAGGCCACGTGGTGCAACCAGGGCGCCGACGCTGCGAGCAGGTCGGCCCCCCACCAGCGCTCCTCGGTGTCGGCCAGGGCCATGGCGAGGTCGAGCACCCAGCGCGAGGGCACCCGATCGGCGCTGCGTCGCAGGTCGCCGCGGGGCACGCAGAGCACCTGGCGGTCGGCCCCGGCCAGTGCGCCGAGGAGGTGGCGGTGCTGGCGCTCGACGCGCTGCGCCCGCAGGCCCAGCTCGGTGCCGCAGGCGGCCCGCTCACGATCGGGGAGGAGCGAGTCGTCTCGCACGGTGCTGGGGAACGAGCCCTCGGCGAGGCCGAGGACCACCACGAGCTCGAGCGGCACGCCGATGCCCATCTCCACCGAGCCCACGAGCACACCGTCGCCGAAGCGGCCCACCCGCCCGAGATCGGCCTCGAGCTCCACGGAGAGGGTGTGGCCGAACACCTCGAAGCTGACGGGACCCTCCACCGCGTCGAGGGCGCCGAGGCGATCGAGGGCCACCTCCACCCGCTCGGCGGCCTTGCGCTCGTCGGCGGGCCACGCATCGCGCCGCGTGGTGCTGCCCAGGAGGTCATCCAGCCAGCGCTGGGCCCAGGCGGCGTGCTCGCTCCACCGACGGGGTGTGGCGGCCGCCGCCACGAGGTCGTCGATGACGCGGAGCACGAAGCCCCGCAGCTCACGGGCCCGGCCGGCGAGGGTGCGAGCTTCGTCACCGGCCCACTCAGGCGCCTCGTCGTCGGCGTCGGCCTTCTCGGCGCGACGATCAAGGTGCTCGGCCAGCTGCGCGAGGTGGACGTCCCAGTCGTCACGCCCGGCCACGACGGCGGCCTCGCGGGACAACCGCTCCCAGGCGGTGGTGGGCGTCCAACGCCCGTCGACCAGCACCGGGCCCGAGGACAGCCACGCGAACACGTCCTGGCGCCGGAAGCTGCGCTCAGGGAGGGCGAGCAGCTCGAGGAGGGTGCGTCCGGCCATGCGGGCCGCGAGAGGCAGCACGGCCGCGCCGTTGGTGGCGATGCCTGCGGCGCGGAGCTGGTCGTGGGCCAGACGGGCGTAGGGCTCGGGGCTGGCGTGGAGCACGGCGATGCGATCGAGCCTTGTGCCGGCCCGCACGGCATCCACGACAGCGCGCACGGCGGCGCGCACCTCCTCGTCGGCGTCGGACGCCGTGAGGATCGTGGTGCGACCGGTGGCGACGGGCAGGGCGGCCGACGCCGCTGGCGCACCGACGCCGTCGATCCCAAGGCGACCCAGCGAGGTGAGGACCTCGGCGTCGGCGTCGGCGCTGCCG
>JBKJSO010000147.1:0-2503 GCA_046595835.1 Acidimicrobiales bacterium
CTTGGCCATGGCGGCGGCCTGCTTGTAGGGCCGGCCGGTGTCGTGGAGCCAGGCCGCCTGATACGTGAGGAGCCGGGCTGTCTCCGCCATCACTGCGAGGTCGGCCACCTGGAAGGCCACGCCCTGGTTGGCGCCGATCGGGCGGCCGAAGGCCGTGCGGTCCTGGGCGTAGCGCACGCTGTGGTCGAGACAGGCCTGGATGCAGCCGACGGCCAGCGCCGAGATGGCGACGCGTCCCTCGTCGAGGATCTGCAGGAACTGCGCGAACCCCCGCCCGCGCTCGCCGAGCAGGTTCGCCTCGAGCACCCGGCAGTCGGTGAAGGTGAGCCCGTGGGTGTCCGAGGCGTGCCAGCCCATCTTGCGGTACGGGGGCTGCACCTCGAACCCGGCCGTGCCGGCCGGCACGATGATGGCGCTGATCTCGCCAGGGCCGGTGCGCGAGGTGACGGTGACGAGCGAGGTGATCTCGGTGCCGGAGTTGGTGATGAAGGCCTTCTCGCCGTTGAGCACCCACTCCCCCGCTGCCTCGTCGAGCACGGCCGTGGTGCGGGTGCCTCCCGCATCGCTGCCGGCCTCCGGCTCGGTGAGACCGAACCCGCCGAGGGCGCGGCCCGCGCACAGGTCCGGGAGCCAGGTCTGCTTCTGGGCTTCCGTGCCGAAGTGGTGGATCGGGTTGGCCCCCAACCCCACCCCCGCTTCGAGGGTGATGGCCATCGAGTGATCGACGCGAGCCAGCTCCTCGATGGCGATGCAGAGCATGGTGAGATCGCCGCCACCACCGCCGTACTCCTCCGGGAACGGGATGCCGAAGAGACCCAGGTCGCCCATGGCTCGCACCACGTCGACCGGGAAGTGGTGGTCACGGTCCCAGGCTTCCGCGTGGGGTGCGATCTCCCCCTCGGCGAAGTCACGCACGACCTTGCGGAGCGCGTCGTGCTCGTCGGTGAACTCGATGTGCACGGGAGGGCCTTCCTCGGAACGGGTGACGGCGGGGGTCGGGCCTGATCGTACGCTGCGCCCATGCCCGCCCTGCCCGCACCCGACGCGCCGCTGGCGGTGGTGGGTGGTCGGCTGGCCACCGAGCTGGTCGACGTCACGTCGGATCTCCGGGCCCTCGACTCGGCCGGCTTCTGGGCGGTGGTGCTCCCCTTCGAGGGCGACCCGATCTGCGCTCGCTTCGCCAACGTGCGACCGGCGCGGCCCTGGCCGGGCCCCCCGTGGCGGGGACCGGCGCCGGCTACTTGGACGAGCTCGCTGTCCGAGGACGACTTCCGCGACGGCGTGCGCACCATCCGCGCGGCCATCGCGGCCGGCGACGTGTACCAGGTGAACCTCACCCGGCGGCTCTCGGCCCCGCTGCCGGCTGGAGCGGACGTGGCGGCGCTCGGCGCGGCCCTCGCCGAGGGCAACCCGGCCCCCTACAGCGCCGTGGTGCGCATCCCGAGCATCGGCTGCCATGTGGCGTCGGCCTCGCCCGAGCGGTTCCTCCGGCGCGACGGCGACCTCGTGAGCTCGGCGCCCATCAAGGGCACGGCTCGGGAGCCGTCCGGGCTCACGGGCAAGGACCGGGCCGAGAACATCATGATCGTCGACCTTGTGCGCAACGACCTCGGCCGGGTGTGCGAGTTCGGGTCGATCGACGTGCCGGCCCTCCTGTCCCTCGAGCACCACCCGGGTCTCGTGCACCTCGTGTCCACGGTCTCCGGACGCCTGCGCCCTGCGATGGGCTGGGCCGATGCGATCGGAGCCACCTTCCCGCCAGGCTCGGTGACGGGCGCACCCAAGATCGCCGCGCTCGCCCAGATCGCGGCGCTCGAGCCGGTCCCTCGCGGGGTGTACTGCGGTGCGGTGGGCTGGGTCGACGCCGACCGCGCCCAGGGCGACCTCAACGTCGCCATCCGCACCTTCTGGGTGCAGGACGACCAGCTGCACCTCGGCACGGGCGGGGGGATCACGTGGGACAGCGATCCTGACGACGAGTGGGCCGAGACCGAGCTGAAGGCTCGCCAGCTCCTTCGCGTCGCGTCAGGATCGTGGGATGCCTGAGCTCGTCTGGATCAACGGCGCCCTCGTTCCGACCGGCGAGGCGACCGTGTCGGTCTTCGACCACGGCCTCACCGTCGGCGACGGCGTGTTCGAGACCATCAAGGCGGTCGACGGCGAGCCGTTCGCCTGTCGTCGCCACCTCGACCGGCTGCGCCGCAGCGCGGCCGGGCTCGGGCTCACCGTGCCGGTCACCGACGACGTCCTTCGTTCGGCCATCTCCTCAGTGCTGGCTTCGCAAGATCTGCCCCTCGCCCGGGTGCGCGTCACAGTGACCGGGGGGGCCGCTCCGCTCGGCTCCGAGCGCGGTGTCGATGGACCAACCGTGGTGGTGGCGGCGGCACCCCTCGCCCCGCCCGCAGCGTCCACCGCGGTGTGCGTCGTGCCCTGGCCGCGCAACGAGCGGGGTGCCAGGGCCACCACCACGGGCCTGCTGTGCGAAGGCACCGGGTCGAACGTG
>JBKJSO010000285.1:0-8832 GCA_046595835.1 Acidimicrobiales bacterium
GTCCACCTCGTTCTCGAGGCACGTCCCGCCTGATCGTTCGAGGAGACCCACTGTGGGCACGTTGTTCGGGTTCGCGGTGGGCTACCTGCTCGGCTCCAAGGCAGGCAGCGAGGGCTACGACGAGCTGGTGCGCTCAGCGAAGGCCATCCTCGACTCGGAGGAGTTCAAGAGCTTCTTGGCCGTCCTGCGCGACCATGGGCAGCAGGGTCTGCGGCAGCTCAGCGAGTGGGTGGGCGGCGAGGGCGAGACGCTCGGCCTGGAAGATCTGCTGCGAGAGGCACGCGCCCGCATCCAGCGGTGACGCCAGGCTCACATCTCGCGCATGCGCAGGTAGCGAGCTATGAACGGGATGCCGGTGACGGCGAGCCACCCCGCCAGCACGAGCACCAGTGCTTTGATCGTTCGCCAGATCATCGATCGGAACGCTAGGCCAAGGCGTCGCGGACGGCGGTGAGGCACTCCTCGGTGGTGAACGGCTTGGCCAGCACGCCGACGCAGCCTCGTTCCACGGCGCTGACCCGCACCTCTGGCTCGACGTGGGCCGAGAACACGATCACTGGCACGGCGCTGAGCCCTCGAGCGTGGAGGGCCTCGATCACCTCCCACCCGTCCATGCCCGACATCCGGATGTCGAGCAAGACGACGTCGACCCCCCCGGCCTCGATGCGGCCGAGGGCAGCCACACCGTCAGCGGCCTCGTCCACGTCGTAGCCTGCCCCCTCCAGGATGAGGCGGGTGAGCAGACGGATGTCCTCTTCGTCGTCCACCACGAGCACGCGGGTCATCCGGGCGAGTCCCCGCGCCGGGGCACCGCGAACGACACGGTGGTGCCCTGCCCGATCGCAGTGTCGACCCAGACGCGTCCGCCGCACATCTCGACGTAGCGCTGCACGATGGACAGCCCGACGCCGGCGCCGCGCTTGCCCGGCCGCTGATCGCTCTCCACCTGGAAGAACCGTTCGAACACGCGGTCGGCAGTGGCCCGATCCATGCCCCGGCCCTCGTCGCGCACGCTGATGACCAGGTCCCCGTCCTCGGCTCGCCCTGCGATGCGAACAGTAGAGCCTGGCGGCGAGAACTTGGCCGCGTTCGTGAGCAGGTTGACGAGCACGCGCGTCAGCGCGTCGGGATCGATGTGCACGACGAGATCGGCAGCGACGTCGCACTCGATCACGTGCTCGGCCAGGGCGGCCTCCGCGAACTCGAGGCACTGCCCCACCGCGCCGGCCAGGGCCAGGTCCTGCGGATGGAGCACCACGCGTCCCGCCTCGAGGCGGCTGAAGTCGAGGAGCCGTTCGATCATCCCGCTCATCTCCTGGGCGTTGCGGAGCACGCGGGCGATGAGGTCTGGCGCCGTGTCGTCGAGCTCCTCCCGCCCGGCCAGGACGGACGACAGGCCCACGATGGCGGTCAGCGGGGTGCGCAGCTCGTGGGACACGGTGGAGAGGAACTCGTCCTTCACCCGATCGGCCTCCCGCAGCTGCTTGCTGGCCTGGCGCTCCAGCGCGAGCGCGTCACGCACCGCTAGCTCGGCCACGTGCCGGTCGGTGAGGTCCTGCACGATGCCTCGCAACCCGACCACCGCGCCACCGGAGTTCAGCACTGCCTCCGAGCGAACCGACACCCAGCCGCGCCCCAGGCGGCCGCGCAGCACCCCGCACTCCAGGCTGACGGCGTCGCCGGAGCTGGCGGCGCGGCGCAGGGCCGACCCGATCCGCTCGCGATCATCGACCACCACCTGGTCGATGAGCTCGGCGAACGTGCCCTGAAAGGACGCCGGATCGACATCGAACATTCCAAAGAGGGGTTCGGAGTACTGCACGACGTCGGTCTCGCGGTCCCACGTCCACATCCCCACGCGGGCCAGCTCCTGCGCCTCGCGCAGCCTGGTCTGGCTCTCGGCCAGGTACTGCTGGGCCAGTCGCTGCTCGGTGATGTCATGGGCGATCACCGATGCGCCGACGCTCTGACCGCCGCGGTCGCGGAGGGGGGACACCGTGAGCTCGACGGGCACCATCAGGCCGTAGCGGCGGCGTAGCTCCGTCTCCCGTCGTTCGATGCGCTCCCCCTTCAGGGCTCGACGCAACGCCTCGGCCTCCTCAGCACGGCGGTGGTCCGGAAAGAGAAGATCTGGCTCCTGCCCCACGACGTCGGCCTCGGCATAGCCGGTGACCCGTGCCGCGCCCGGGTTCCAGCTCCTGATCCGGCCATCTCGGTCGACCTGGTAGATCACGTCATCCGATGACTGCACGATGAAGGCGAAGGCGGCCAACGCTTCTTCAGCCGCGCGCTGGGAGGTCATGTCGCGAAGGGCCACGAGGACCATGCGGCCCGCGCCGAGCGCGAGAGGGCTCAGGCTGATGTCAGCCGGGATCGTCGAGCCGTCCTGGCATCGCACGGCCAGGTCCAGGCCGCCTCCCATCGGGCGGGTCGACGGCGTGGCGAGGTAGGAGGTGCGGTGGGCCTCGTGGCGCTCCCGTCGGTCATCGGGCACCAGGAGCTCCACAGGCTGGCCAACCAGCTCGTCGGGCCCGTACCCGAGCAGCGCGAGGGCCTGCCCGTTGACCGCCACGATCGTCCCCGCCTCGTCCACGATGACCATCGGGTCGGGAAGTGACTCGAACGCCGTCGCGAAGGAGACGCCGTCAAACGCCACATCGGCACCACCTTCGCCCATAGCGGCCATCGTACGGCTCGCCCCGACCCTCAGGGACCTTCGGAAACGGTTTGGTCGGAGAGCACGCTCGCCGCCACCTCCTCGATGCAGGCCACCGTGTCGTTTCGGGCGCGCGCGTCGCCGAAGCGCTGCACCAGCGAGATCGCCGCGATCCGCTCGTCCACGTCATCGAAGACCTCTCCAACGATCGCCACCACAGGCACCCCGACCCGCTCGGCCAGGGCGGCGACGCCGCCGACGACCTTGCCCTCGAAGCTCTGAGCGTCGAGGAAGCCCTCGGCCGTGATGACGAGGTCCGCGCCCACGACGTGGTCCTCGAGGTCCAGCTCGTCGGCCACCAGATCGAAGCCGGGCACGAGACGGGCACCGACGGCGGCCAGTCCGCCGGCGAGCCCACCGGCGGCCCCGCCGCCCACGAGGGTGGCGACATCGATGCCGTGGTCGGCCTCGTAGACCTGGGCCAGCCGTGCAAGGCGACGTCGCAGCAGACCGACCTGGGCTGTGGTGGCGCCCTTCTGGGGGGCGAACACATCGGCTGCGTCGAGGAACAGCGTGCGCACGTCACACGCCACGACCAGCTCCACGCCGCGCAGCCGACCGAGGGGATGCAGCGCTCGGAGCGCGGCCAGGCCTCCGTCGGTGGTGGCCGAACCGCCCACGCCCACGATGACGCGCGTGGCTCCGGCCTCCAGCGCGATCGCGATGAGCTCGCCGGTGCCGGCCGTGGAGGCGGCGATCGGATCGTTCTGCTCTGCCCCGCCGATGAGCTCGAGCCCGGAGGCGCGCGCCATCTCGATCACGGCAGTGCGTCCATCGAGTCGCCACTCGGCATCCACGGGAGCGCCGAGCGGGCCCGTGACAGGGCTCGTGCGATTGGCGCCGCCGAGGGCGTCGAGCGTGCCCTCTCCACCATCGGCCATCGGGACCTCGTCGCACTCCCAGCCGAGGTTGGTCGCCGCCCGCGCCACCGCCGACGCCACCGCTCGCGCCGAAGCAGTGCCACGGAGCTTGTCGGGGGCGGCGACGACACGCATGGGGACATCGTGGCTGACGGGAGCTCCCTTGGGGAGTCGATACGGTTGCGGAAGCATGCACGGTCCCGGCGAACGTCCTCTTGTGCTCGTGTCCAACCGGGGACCGATCAGCTTCGAGATCGAGGACTCCGGCGAGCTCACCAGCCGACGAGGCGCCGGCGGTCTCGTGTCGGGGATCGGTCCGCTGGTGGTCGGCACCGACGCCACCTGGCTCGCCGCGGCCATCACCGAGGGCGACAGAGCCGCCTGCGCCACGGGCGTGGTGGAGGCCGACGGCTTCCGCGTCGACCTGCTGGCCCTCGACCCGGAGACCTACCGCCTGGCCTACGACGTGGTGAGCAACCAGGTGCTGTGGTTCGCGCACCACGGCCTCTGGGATCTCCCCCGAGAGCCGGTGTTCGACGCCTCGTGGGCCGACGCCTGGGCCGCCTATCGCACCATCAACCACGCCTTCGCCGATGCCGTCGCCGAGGTGGCCCCCGATGGCGCCGCCGTGCTCGTGCAGGACTACCACCTGGCCCTCGTGGCCGAGCGGCTGGGCGCGCTGCGCCCGGACCTCAGCTGTGTGCACTTCAGCCACACGCCCTTCGCCCCGCCCGTGTGGTTGGAGGCCCTCCCCGACGCCGCGGTCAACGAGCTCCTCACGGGGATGGCGGCTCACCGCGCGTGCGGCTTCCACACGCGCCGCTGGGCCGACGACTTCGTCGCGTCAGCACACGACCTCGCAGGCCTTTCGCCAGCCACCTTCGTGTCGCCCCTCGCGTCGGACCCTGACGCCCTGCGGGCCTCGGCTGCGTCACCCGAGTGCGAGACCGCCCTGGCCGCCCTCAACCAGCTCGTGAGGGACCGTGCCCTGATCGGGCGGGTCGACCGCGTCGAGCTCTCCAAGAACCTGCTCCGCGGCTTCCTCGCGTATGGCGACCTCCTGGAGCGCTATCCAGCCCACCGGGGCCGGGTGGTGTTCGTGGCCGGTGCCTACCCGTCCCGCCAGGGGGTGCCCGGCTACGCCGCGTACCGCGACGCCATCGAGCAGGCCGTCGCTGAGATCAACGAGCGCTTCGGCACGACCGACTGGACGCCGGTGGTGCTCGACGTGGATGACGACTTCCCCCGCTCCGTCGCGCTCCTGCGCCGCGCCGACGTCTTGCTCGTCAATCCCATCCGAGACGGGCTCAACCTGGTCGCCTCAGAAGGCCCCTTGGTGAGCGACCGCGAGGTGGTGCTGGCGCTGTCGCCCGAGGCCGGGGCGTGGGAGCGGCTGCACCCCGCCGCCCTCAGCGTGCCGCCCTTCGACATCGCGGGGACCGCCGACGTGCTCCACCAGGCCCTGACCATGCCGGCCGACGAGCGCACCCGACGCTTCACGCTCCTGCGATCGCTGGCCGAAGGGCGCACGCCGCGGGATTGGCTCGCCGATCAGCTCGCGGCCGCCACCTAGTGCCGCGTCAGAGGGCGAGGGCGAGCAGGAGCTCGAGCACCGCCTCGGGCCCCGCGAGTAGCAGGTCGGCGCGTGCGCGCAGCCCCGCGTCCAGCTCGCTCGACTCGACCACGAACCGCACGCCCGCCCCGCCAGCCGCGACGAAGCCGTCGAGGGCATCGAAGGCCGGCAGGTCCCCCACATCGTCGCCGATGAAGCAGGCCACGTCGTGGCCCGCCACCAGCCGGCGCACCACCGTGCCCTTGTCGGTTGCCACCGGCGGGTGCAGCTCGGCCGACATGCGGGCGCGACGCACGAGAAGCCCCGTGCGCTCCGCCGCGAGGCTGGCCCAGTCGTCGACAAGCTCGGCCAGGTCCGGGTGGCGACGCAGGTGCAGGGTCAACGAGAGGCCCTTGTGCTCCACGCCGACCGCCGGCGGGAGCTCCGCCCCAGCGGCCTCGGCCAGATCGTCGATCACCGCCCGCCAAGGCGCCGCGTCCGGGTGGGTCTCCACGGCGCCGTCGCGCAGCTCCTCGAGGCCGTACAGGCCCACCAGCGTCGGGCCGGCGGGCAGATGGGCGCGGAGGTAGTCGACGGGCCGCCCGGAGACCACCGCCACCAGTCCGTAGGCCTCGTGCAAGGCCGTCAGGGCATCGGTGATCCCGGGGAGCGGCACGGCGAGCGCAGGGTCGTCGACGATCGGGGCGAGGGTGCCGTCGAAGTCCAGCAGGATCGCGGTGTGGGCTGGGTCGGCGCGCAGGCTCTCCACGAGGGCGCGCCGCTTGTCTCCCATGCGCTGCGACGGTAGCGGTCAGGCGCAGGGCTACGGTCGGCCCAGTGGATCGACGTCTCGCGACGGGAGTGCTGGTGGCCGGACTGGCGGCGCTGGGAGCGTGCCGCCCGGGCACCGTCCGCATCGAGCGCGATCCGCACGTCGGCGACCGCGCCCGCTATCGCTACGAGATCGATGCCACGGTGACCCGCTCCCTCGACGGGGCGAAGCCCACCTCCACCGCCGTCACCACCACCCTTGTAGCCGACCAGAAGATCGTGGCGCTCACCCCCGGAGGCGTCGAGGCCGACGTCACCCTCCACCGAGACGGGGCCGCCGCGCGCACGGCCCGAGTGGTGCTCGACCGCACGGGGGCCATCCGCGGCATCGAGCTCGTCGCGGGTCTCAGCAGCGACGGGCTCGGTCTCGCGCAGCTCGGTTCGCTCCTGCCGCCCACGATGGCTCCACCTCCGCGAGCGCTGGCCCCCGGGGCGCGCTGGACCATCTCCGAGGGCGGCCTCGAGGGCCAGGGCCGCCTGCTGCGCCTCGGCGTGATCGATGGCGCCGATGTGGCCGTGGTCCGCACGACCCTGTCCGAGGCGGTGGACGATGCCGTCGCAGCGGGGGCCAGCGCGGCGCGGCTCACGGGGCGCCTCCACTCGCAGAGCAGCGCCAGCTACGACCTCGGTGACGGCTCGGCCCGTCGGACCACGGCCCGTTCCCAGGGCTCGGTGCGTGTCCGCATCGACCCGCCGGCGGGGATCGACGCCACGCCGGTGCTGGGCACCATCAGCTACGACATCCGCGTGCGCGCTACCCGCCTCGTCTGAGCCCCCGCGTGGCCCAGCCGGGCGTCAGCGAGTGGTGCTGGTGGTGCTCGATGCCGACGGGGCGGCGGTGGTGGGCGTGACGTTGGCTAGGTCCGTGCCGACCACGACCACGACGTTCGCCGCGCCGATGTCACCCGGAGGGGGCGTGGGCAGCGCCGCCGGAGTGAGCGTGGCGGGGGCGCCTGCCGCGAGCGCCACGGCGACCGCCTCGCGCTGGAACCCAGGCGTGAAGAAGATCTGCGTCGCGGGGATCTTCGTTGCCGCGTCGCCCGGAGGGAGCATCGTGTAGCCGGCGCTCCCGATGGCGGTGCTGAACTTCCCGGCGGCCCCGCTCACCGAGGTGCCGTTGAGCACGATCACCGTGACCTGCGCCGGCGACCGAGCCGGCTGGGTGGTGCTCGTGCTGGCGCCCGACTCGCCGGTCTTGTCCTTGCTGGTGTCGCTGGTCTTGTCGCCCTTGGAGGCGGTGACCACCTCAGAGGTGTCGAGGCCGTTGCGCAGCAGCAGCAGCCCGATCACCACGGCCGCCACCACGAGGGCGGCACCGCGGGCGGGGTTGACGGTGGGTTCGGTCGGTCGGCGTCGGGCCATGTCGGGAGTCTCTCCTATCGCCCGTCGAGCTGGCTCATCGGGCGGCCCTCGACGCGGGCTCGACGACGACGGTCGCGCACGCGGCGGAGGCGACGGACGAGCAGCGGGTCGTACTCCATGGCCTCAGGATCATCGAGCAGCTCGGCGATCAGCTGGTAGTAGCGGGTCCCCGAGAGCTCGAAGCGCTCACGGATCGCCGAGTCCTTCGGACCCGCTTCGGTCCACCAGCTTCGCTCGAAGTCGAGGATCGCCTTGTCGCGCTCGGTGAGTGCCATCCGGACCAGGCTGGCCTGCCAGCGCGCGCGGATCAAGGACCCTCGCTTCGGAGCGGCCGCAGGGCACCGACGCGGACCCCCCGGCCGCTCCATCGGTGCCCGCCGGACGGCCTTGGATTCGCGCGCCGGATGGAGTTTGCGGCCCGCTGGGCCGGGGTACAGCCGGGGCATGGACGCCATCACCCTGCTGAAGAACGATCACAAGACGGTCGAGGCGCTGTTCAAGCGCTTCGAGAAGGCCGGCGACGCTGCCTTCACGGAGAAGCGGCAGATCGTCGACCGGATCATCGAGGAGCTGTCGGTGCACGCCGCTGTGGAGGAGCAGCTCTTCTACCCGGTGACACGCCAGACCGTCCCGAAGACCGAGGACATCGCCCTTGAGAGCCTCGAGGAGCACCACATCGTGAAGTGGGTGCTGTCGGAGCTCGACGGCATGGACCCCACCCATGAGCGCTTCGATGCCAAGGTCACGGTGCTGATCGAGAACGTCCGCCACCACGCGAAGGAGGAGGAGACCGAGTACTTCCCCATGGTGCGCGACGCGCTCGGTCGCACCGCGCTCGGTGAGCTCGGCGAGGCCATGGTCGCCGCCAAGGCGGTGGCCCCGACCCACCCTCACCCAAAGGCTCCAGACACCCCCCCGGGGAACCTCCTGGCCGGAACCGCCGCCGGTGTAGTCGACCGCGTCGGTGACACGGTGTCCGGTGTCGTTCAGGGCGGGGCCGCCGCCGCCGGCGATCTGGTGGCCACGATCCTCCGCCGCCAGAAGCCCCGCGCGTCGGTGACGGGTGGCAAGTCGACGCGCGCGGCTGCCGACAAGGTCCGGACCCGAGCCGCCGAGGCAACCGACGACGTCATCGAAGCCGCCACGTCCGCCCGGCGCAGGATCACCGCCACCACCACGACCGCTGCCCGCGGCGCCAAGGCGACCGGACGGGCCGCCAAGGCCGGAGCGAAGGGCACGGGAACCTCGGCCCGCACGGCGACCAAGCGCGCTGCGACCACGGCCAAGCGAGGCGCCACGACGACCGGTCGCACCGCTCGCGAGGCCGTCAAGAAGACGACGGCGGCCGCCAAGCGCCGCCGATGATCGACCCCGATCGCCGATCGGGCGGCCACCCCCGCTGAACCGCGAAGCTTCCTACCGCATGGCCATCGTGAGGATGGCCACATCATCGACGAGCTTGTCGGCGAAGCTCAGGACCGCGCTGTCCACCGCCCCGGCCACGGCTTGGG
>JBKJSO010000325.1:0-15707 GCA_046595835.1 Acidimicrobiales bacterium
TCACTGGCGGCGTTGGGAGCGGCAGCCAGCATCGCGGGCATGGGCACGTTCGCGACGTTCACCTCGACCACGTCTGCCTCGCAGACCATTGCGTCGGGCACGGTGACGATCGCGCTCGGCGCGACCGGCGCGTCGACGAACCGGCTGACCGTCAACGCATCAGCCCTCGTGCCGGGCGACACGGTGCAGCGATCGTTCGACCTGTCCAACACGGGCAACGAGAACCTCGCCTCCGTGGCCCTCACCACCACCGCGTCGCCGAGCTCGTTGCTCGACACCGATGCCACCAATGGCCTGCAGATGGTCATCGACAAGTGCTCGGTGGCCTGGGTAGAGGCGGGCACCTCCCCGGCGTTCACCTACACGTGCGCCGGCACGACCACGACGATCATCACCTCGCGGGCCGTCATCGGATCCAGCCTGAGCATGGCGGGCCTGGCCGCGCTCACCAGCGGTGGCACCGACCGACTGCGCCTCACCCTGACCCTCCCCTCGGCCGCCGGCAACACCTTCCAGGGGCTCAGCTCGACCGTCACCTACAGCTTCGTCGGCACCCAGCGCGCCGCCACCAACCAGTAGGGCGGGATGGTCCGACGGCGCATGGCGCCTGCAGCTCGGCTCGTGGGACGCACCGTCCTGCGAGCCGTGCTCGCGCTCGCTGTGCTGTTCCTGCTGGCCGTGGGCGTGGGGCCTCGAACCGGCGCCTACCGCACGGCCACGGTCCTCACCGGCAGCATGCGACCGGCGATGCCGCCGGGCTCGATCGCGGTGCTCGTCCCGGTCGATCCGGCCGAGCTCAAGGTGGGCGATGTGGTCACCTTCGAGGCGCCGGTCGGCGGGCACCCGGTGGTGACGCACCGCATCATCCACCTGGCGGAGCGGGGTGAGCATCCCGTCATCCAGACGCAGGGAGACGCCAACGCCTCTCCGGATCCCTGGAAGGCGCGCATCTCCTCGGCGCCCGCCTGGCGACGAGCGGCAGTCGTGCCGGCGGCGGGGTGGCTGATCCAGGGACTGCGCTCGCCACACCTCCGGCTGGCGCTGCTCTACCTGGTGCCGGGCCTGCTGCTGGTGAGCTGGATGATCAGCATCTGGTCTCGCCCCACCACGAGCGAGGTCCGTCAGGCGTGATGCGGCGGGTCCTCGGGCGGGCCATCGGGGCCGCAGTGGTGCTGGTGCTGGGTGCGACCTCAGTCGCACTGGCTGCGTACACCTCGACCCCGACGGCCACGGGCACCTACTCCACCGGCACCGTCAGCCCTCCGACCAGCCTTGCCGCGGCCGCCGGGCCGTGCACCGTGGCCGTCTCCGCGTCGATCACCCTGACGTGGACCGCGTCAGCCTCGGCCTGGGCCGACGGGTACGAGGTGCAGCGCTCGCTGGTGTCGGGCGGGCCGTACACCTCGGTGGCCACCGTCTCGGGTGCGGGCACGACCACCTACACCGATGGCCCCCTCGCGTTCTCCACCACCTACTACTACGTCGTGCGAACGACCAAGGCGGCGTGGCGCAGCGTTGCCTCCAACCAGGCTTCGCGGACCACCCTCTCGCTGCTGTGCCTGTGACCTGACGCGGTGTGCCCCAGGTCACGTTGCATATCAAGCAGGTGCTTGCTATAGTTAGCAACATCCCCCCTGCCCCAAGGAGCATCGTGACCACAATCCTCGACACCGTCGTGAACTACGAAGACCAGCTGGTCGACCTCGTGAAGAAGGCCCAAGGCCCCGTTGTGGAGTACGTCGCCAAGGGCGTCGACTTCCTCGGCGCTCGCCTTCCGGACGTCACCTACCCCAAGAACCTGGCGACCCCCCTCGAGGTCGTCGAGTCACAGGTCGCCTTCGCCAAGAAGCTCATCGACGCCAACACCGCCATCATCACCTCCGTCCTCGAGACGGTGGCCCCGGTGGCTGGCTTCGCCAAGCCGGCCAAGAAGGTCGTCAAGGCTGCCAAGGCCGCCTGAGCCTGATTCCAGGGCATGTCCCTGTGAAACGCCGGATCCTTCGGGATCTGCTGCGAGAGAACGGCGCCCCTCCCCCCGGGGCGCCGTTCTTGTTTTCGTCTTCGGAAGCGGAGCTTCCTCGACGAGCTTGTCAGCTCAGGGGGCGGCGGAGCCGCCCCTTCGCGGGCGGGGAGCTCCGGCGGAGCCTCTGCCCCCCGCACCCCCCGCCCGGCCTCGCGCCTCCGGGCTCGGGTCGTCGACGAAGCTCTTGTAGACCGACAGCAGGGCCGCTCGTTGGTCCTTCGTCAAGCGGGGGTCGGCTCGCACGGCGTCTTCGACGCTGGGGGGTGCGGGCGGGTCCGATCCGTCGGTGGCCTCGAGGATGCCGGCCTGGTGCAGGAGCGACTCCGCCGAGAGGTTCAGCGCGCCGGCGATGGCCTTGAGCACCCGAACCGACGGCTCGTGGAGCCCGCGCTCGATCTGGGAGAGGTAGGGGTTGGAGACGTTCGTGCGGTCGGCCAGCTCGCGCAGGGTGAGCTCGGCCTGCTGGCGCTGGGTGCGGATCAGCTCGCCGAGCACCTCGAGCTGGCGGCGGCCGGCGGTATCAGCGCTCATGGCTCGCTCACTCGGCCCGCAGCGGTCGGCGGCGAGGACCCGGCGGACGCAGGGCGGGCACGTGGCGCACTCGGTCAACGGCCTCGGTGGCGGCCGCGACGAGCTCGCTGGGGGAGATGGCTCCCTCGGGAAGCCGGGTACGCATCACGTCGGGTTCGATGTACATGATCCCCACCTCCGAGACGTTGGAGCGCACGCTGTGCTCGACGCGGTTCACCGCATCGGCGATCTCAGCCACCGTGAGCTCCGGGATGAAGCTCACCTTGGCACCGACGAGGAGCTCGTCAGGCCCGAGGTGCTGCGTGCGCAGGTGGATGAGCCGCTCGACGGCCGGCTCGATCTCGATGGCCGAGCGGATCGTCTCCTGCACCGTGCGATCGGCCGACTCGCCGATGAGCAGGCTCTTCATCTCGACGGCCAGGATCACCGCGACAGTGCTGAGGAGCAGCCCGATGCTCAGCGTGCCGACGCCGTCCCAGATCGGGTCGCCGGTGACGAGCGAGGTGGCCACGGC
Source organism: Acidimicrobiales bacterium (assembly GCA_046595835.1). Classification (GTDB taxonomy): domain Bacteria; phylum Actinomycetota; class Acidimicrobiia; order Acidimicrobiales; family VFJN01; genus VFJN01. Next base: position 3,069 of record JBKJSO010000325.1, read on the forward strand.
CGCCAGCGCGAGGATGAGGCCCACCAGTGCCGCGAGGTCCTCGAGCACCACCACCGGGAGCTCCGGGTTCTTCGAGTGCCGGATGAACTGCCACCACCCGCCCGCGCCACGGATCTTGCTGGCCTCGCGGATCGCCGTCCGAAACGACATCCCTTCCAGCAGCACGGCCACGCCCAGGATGCCGATGGCCACCTCCGGGGACGTCAGCTCGTGCGGATGGCGGATCTTCGACACGCCCTCCGCGATCGCAAAGGCCCCGCCCAGGCTGAACAGCACGAGGGCCACGATGAACGCCCAGAAGTAGCGCTCGCGCCCGTGGCCGAACGGGTGCTCCTCGTCGGCCGCCCGTCGGGCCCGCTTGCCGCCGAGGAGGAGCAGGCCCTGGTTGCCGGAGTCGGCGATCGAGTGGATCGACTCCGCCAGCATCGACGCCGAGCCGGTGATCACGAACCCCGTGAGCTTGGCGATGGCGATGCCGAGGTTGGCGAGCAGCGCTGCGAGCACCGCCTTCGATCCATGTCCACCACCAGCCATGGGTCGCAGGTTAGAGCCGACCTCGCCGCGCCCGTCCCATCCCTGCCAGGATCCGCCCATGACGCTGCTCGACCATGCCGCTGCCGATCCGCACGCGCGCGCGGTGAACGATCTGGAGCGAACCCGCTCCCGCGGCGAGCTCGTCGACCGGGGCGTGCGCCTGGGGCGCTGGATGCTGGGCGATGGTGGCCTGGCGCCCGCCGGTCACGTGTCGATGCTCCTCGGCAACCGGGTGGAGATGGTCGACCTGCTGGTGGCCGCCCAGCTCTCGGGCACGTGGATCACCGCGGTGAACTACCACCTCACCGCGCCCGAAGTGGCCTACATACTGGAGGACTCCGGCTCCACGATCCTCTTCACGGATCCCCAGAACGAGGCGGTGGCGCGCGCGGCCGCCGCGCTGACGCCCACCGAGGTGTCCGTGCTGGTGGCCGGGCCCGAGCTCGATGCCCTCGCGGCATCGGGAAGCGACGAGCCCTTCCCCCTCGACGGACCGGGTGGCGGCACCATGCTCTACACCTCGGGCACCACCGGCCGGCCCAAGGGCGTGAAGCGCGCGCGGCAGGGGAGCCTCGGGGCCACCCTCACGGTCGGCGCTGCCGCGGGCATGCTGCTCGGCCTCGATGGCAAGGGCCCCCACCTCGTGACCGGGCCGCTTTACCACGCAGCCCCGCTCGGGTTCGCGGCGATCGACCTCGCCAACGGCGCCGAGCTCGTGCTCATGCCTCGATGGGACGAGTCGCACTGCCTCGCCCTCATCGAGGAGCACGCCGTGCGCAACAGCCACATCGTCCCCACCATGTGCGTCCGCTTGCTGCGGCTCCCCGAGGAGCAACGGGTCGCCTTCGATCCGTCGTCGCTCTCGACCGTGCTGCACGGCGCGGCACCGATCGCCCCCCAGGTGAAGCACCGGATGATCGAGTGGTGGGGGCCGGTGCTCACGGAGTACTGGGGGAGCACCGAGGGGGGCGTGTTCACGCTCGTCGACTCTGCGGCGTGGCTCACGAAGCCCGGCACCGTCGGCAAGGCCATCCCCAGCTACGAGGTGTTCGCGGTCGACGCCGACGGCACCCGTCTCCCCGCCGGTGAGGTGGGCACGCTCTTCACCCGCAACCTCGTCACCGACGCGGTGTTCGAGTACCACCAGGCTCCCGAGAAGACCGACGCTGCGCACATGGCGCCGGGCACCTTCACGATGGGCGACGTCGGCCACGTCGACGACCACGGCTTCGTGTTCCTGTCCGACCGCGCCGCCAACATGATCATCTCCGGCGGGGTGAACATCTACCCGGCCGAGATCGAGCAGGAGCTCATCGACCACCCCGCGGTGGCTGACGTTGCCGTGTTCGGCGTCCCCGACGACGAGTGGGGGGAGCAGGTGAAGGCCGCCGTGCAGCTGGCCGACGGGTACGTCGCCTCGCCGGAGCTGGAGGCAGAGCTGCTCCTGTTCGCGCGCCAGCGCCTTGCAGGCTTCAAGGTGCCACGCTCGGTCGACTTCGAAGCTGAGCTGCCCCGCCACCCCACCGGCAAGCTCTTCACGCGGCTGCTGCGGGACAAGTACTGGCAGGGCGTGGAGCGGGCGCTGTAGGGCGTCAGCAGGGGCGCGTCGGCGAGAAGGTCACGGGTAGGCGCTCGATCCCGCTGATGAAGTTGGCCGGTCGCAGGGGCGGCCGCGCCGCAGGATCGGCCAGCTGCAGATCGGGCAGACGCTCGAGCAGCTCGTCGAGCATCACCGAGATCTCGAGCCGGGCCAGGCTGGCCCCGAGGCAGAAGTGCGGGCCGAAGCCGAAGGCCACGTGCTCGTTGGGCGTGCGGGCCACGTCGAAGGTGAAGGGGTCCTCGAAGACGGTGTCGTCGCGATTGGCCGATTCGTAGAGGAGCATCAGCTCGTCGCCCTCGTGGATGTCCTGCCCGTGGAGCGTGGTGTCGCGGGTGGCGGTGCGCACCATGTTCTTGATCGGGCTGACCCATCGCAGCATCTCCTCGACGGCGCTGGGGCGCACCTCGGGATCGGCGGCCACGGCGGCCCACTGGCTTGGGTCGAGCAGGAGCTGGTGCACGCCACCGGAGATCACGTGGCGAGTCGTCTCGTCGCCGCCCACGAGGATGAGCAGCGACTCGTGGATGATCTCGTCGTCCTCGAAGCGATGCCCGTCGACCTCGGCGTGCACGAGCACGCTCAGCAGGTCGTCGCGCGGGTTGGCGCGACGATCAGCGATCACCTCGGTGGCGTAGGCCCAGTACTCGCCGAATGCGGTGGCCGCCGAGTCGAGCTGGGCGGCAGTGGCGTTCACGTCCTGGCCCTTCACCATGTCGTCCGACCAGCGCAGCAGATCGGCCCGGTGTTCGGGCCGAACGCCGAGGGCATCGCCGATCATGATCATCGGGAGGTGTGCGGCGATGTCACCCACGAGGTCGGCCTCGCCGCGCTCGCACACCGCATCGATGATCTCGGTGCACGCTCGACGCACCGCCGGCTCGCTGTCACGCACGCGTCGAGGCGTGAAGCCCTTGTTCACGAGCTTGCGGCGCTGCAGGTGGGCCGGGTCGTCCATGTCGATCATCATCGGCAGGGGCGCGAAGCCGGGCCGGATGCCACCCGCGTTGGAGAACACCTCGGGCTTGCGCGAGACGTCCTTCAGATCGTCATAGCGGCTGATCCCCCAGATGGCTCCGTCCCAGAACACCGGCGCGCTGGCGCGCATCCACGTGAGGGCCTCGTGGTGGTCGCCGGCCCAGAAGGCACCGCTGCAGAGGTCGATGTCGGCGCGGGTCGGGTGGTCAGGCACGCGCGGATTCTGACATACCGTCAGATGAGGGTCAGGCGACGGGGATCCACACGAGCGTCAGCGCCGTGACGCGGATGTCACTCTTCTCGAGGGGGATGTCCACGGGCTCGATGGCGGCCCCCTTGGCGTCCCACGCATCGGCGATGCCGGCCAGCTCCTCGGCCATGTCGGCCTCGAGGTCGGCCACCGCTTGGGTCTTCTCCGTCACGCGGTTGCCGGCCGTCTCCACCCGCTTGGCGGCCTCGCTTGTGCGTCCGCGGCGGCGGGCGACCTGACCCACCTTGCCGGCGATCGAGCGAGCGTTGCGGCGACCGCCGAAGATCGAGCCGAGCAGGTCGCCAGCGCCGCTCAGGAGCTCGTCGCTGCGGCGACTCGACTGCGCCGTCTCGGCCTGGGCGGCTCGGTCCTCTGCGGTGGCCAAGGCATCGCGCGCCCGTTGCACGCGGTCCTCGAAGCGCTTGGCCATGGCGACCGCCTGCTTGTCGGCCTCCACGTCGGCGGCGGCGTCGCAGCGGGCGGTGAACTCCTCCTGGGCCTCACCCGGTCGGCTCGTGAGCTTGAGCTCTGGGTTCGTGAAGAGCGTGATGCTGCGACTCACGAGGAGGTGGTCGACGATCCCCTTCTCCACGGCGGTGAAGAGCGCCTTCGTCTTCACCTTGGCCTCGGGCAGGAGGTAGGTGGCCCCGGGCGGGGCCTCGGCCCGGAGATCGCGCGGGTCATGGTCGACGGCGACGAGCGACGCCACGTCCGGCGGGTCGCTGAGCGGGTGGAGCACACACTCGAAGGTCTCGGTGCTGCGCAGGCCTGACTTCGTGTCGTCGAAGAGCAGCTCCGCAGTGGCGACGATCCCCGCCGCGAACGTGCTGCTGGTGGCCACGGCCCCGACCTGGACCGCCCACGGCGCGGCGGGGTCGAGCCAGCGCACGATGATGCCCTCGGCGACGGTGGGCGCCACCGGGGTGGCGTCCGGGTTGCCGGCGGCGCCGGTAGGTGCAGCGGTCGCAGTGGTGCCGACGGCTTGTGCCGCGGGAGCTGCGGCCGTTGTGGCGCCGCCGCGTCGGTCAGCCATCAGGGTTTTGATCTGCTCACGGGTGAGCGGGCCCCGCAAGTAGGACATGGCCCAGCGGCTCGTGAAGGTGACCGGCGCATCCTGGCCCGCCTGGCGCAGCACGAACTCTCGCTTGTCGAGGCCGGCGATCGTGTCGCCCACGGCCGCCGTGTCCACGCCTCCGGCGGCGGCGGACAGCCCGTCGAGGAGGCGAGCCTTGTCCTGCTCCGTCTGCAGGCGCCCGATCATCCACGTGCCCGCGTTGGACAGCGCCTTGTAGTCGACGTCGACCGGGTTCTGGGTGGCGAGCACGAGACCCACGCCGAAGGCGCGGGCCTGCTTGAGGATGGTGAGGATGGGTGCCTTGGCGGGGGGAGCCGCGGTGGGCGGCACGTAGCCGACCACCTCGTCGAAGTACACGAGGGCTCGCAGCTGGTCGGTGCCGGGCTGGCTGCGCATCCACGTGACGAGCTTCGAGAGCACCAGCGTCACCACGAACTGGCGCTCCTCATCGGCAAGGTGAGCGAGGGACACGATGGCGCAGCCGGGGCGTCCACCCGGGTGCAGCAGGCTGTCGATGTCGAGCTCCTCGCCCTGGCCCCACGCCGCGAACGAGGGGGAGGCGAGCAGGCCGTTGAGCGTCATGGCCAGCTTGGTGCGGTCGGTCGGCGGGAAGAACTCATCGAGCTCGAACACCCCGAGCTTGCGGATCGGAGGGGTCTGCACCTGGGCGACGAGTCCGGGGAGGTCGAGGTCGACTCCGGTCGCCCACGCGTTGGCGACGAGGTTCGACAGGAGGATGTGCTCCTTGCTCGACAAGGGGTCGGCGGCGATGCCCACCAGGCCGAGGAGGCCGGACACGAACCCCTCCACCTCGTCGTTCACAGCCTCGGGGTCGGTGCCCTCCGCGGGACGCCGCAGGCCCCCCACCACGTTGAGGCCCACCCCGCTCGTGGACCCCGGCGTGTAGATCGTGAAGGTGGCCGCGTCGCGCAGTGCCTGGACCCGGGCGCCGTCGATGCCCCACCCGGCCAGGCCGTCCTTCCAGGAGCTAGCCACCGCGGCGGGATCGGCGCCCTCCACCCAAGGAGCGAACGCGTCGGCGCTGAAGTCGGGGAAGGTGAGCAGGAGGTTCCCGAGGTCGCCCTTGGGGTCGAGGATGAGCGTGGGTACACCCTGGAGCAGGGCCTCCTCGATGAGGCTCACGCCCAGGCCCGTCTTGCCCGAGCCGGTCATGCCCACGATCACCCCATGGGTGGTGAGGTCGGCCGCCTTGAGCAGCACCTGCGTGCCGGTGCGGGCGTGATCGGCGATCGTCTCGCCGAGGAAGAGCCGGCCTGCAGGAACGTCGGTCATCGCCGGATGCTACGCGGCGATCCCGTCGATGTTCCGTGGGCGGCACCGGTGCCGCTGCCAGGGTGGCCGTGACCTGATGGCGAGCCCGCGGCGTCTGAGTCAGAGGCGGGCCTCGACGCGGGCGATGCCGCGTTCGACGGCATCGATGAGGGCGGGGCGGATCTCGGCAGCGGGGATGATCCGGTGGACGGAGCCGACGGCCAGGGCGCGGTCCACGCTGTGGATGGCGTCGAACTCGGCCCCGACGGCTCCCAGCATCTCGAGCCGCACCGCTTCGGTCGTCTCGGCCAGCTGGGTGCGCAGGGCGGCCCGCTCCTCGTCGGGCGCCGCGGTCACGGCCGCCGCCAGCGTGCTCACCCGCTCGTCGGCTCGCGTGCGGGCGTTCACGTCGCTGGCGAACACGACGGCGGCGGCCGCGGACCCCCCGATCACCGAGGCGTAGGACCCCTCGACGGCGAGCACCTCCATGTCGTCGTTGAGGGTCGTTGAGAACACCACAAAGGCGCCGCCGTGGTAGCGGGACACCACGCACAGCACGATGGGGCCGTCGAAGCGCACGACGGCGCGGCCGATCTCGGCCCCGTACTCCAGCTGCAGGCGCCGCAAGGACTCTGGTGACCCGTCGAAGCCCGAGAGGTTGGCGAGGATCACGACCGGACGGTTCCCGCTGGCGGCGTTGATGGCCCGAGCCACCTTCTTCGACGAGAGCGGGAAGAGCGTGCCGGCGGAGAACTCGACGGGACCATCGGCGGGGAGCGGGCCGTGCCTCGGTTGGGGGTGTGACTCGATGCCGACCAGCAGGACGGGACGGCCGCCGAGGTGGGCCTCGAAGACGACGGCCGTGTCCGCCTCGGCCATCGCGGCCCACCGCTCGAGCGGGGAGTGGTCCTGGTCGATCGTGGCGCGCATCAGCGTGCGCACGTCGAAGGGCTTCTTGCGGTCTCGGTTGGTGCCGCTGGAGAAGATGTCGCCCACTGTGGTGAAGCCGGCCTCGCCGTCGGGGTGCGGGCGGCTGCGCACGTCCCGGTCGAGCGGGTCGACGGTGGCGGCGCGGCGGGGGAACCGCTCGCCGGGGGCCACATAGGTGTGGTCGTAGTGGGCGAAGAGGATGTCGCTGGCCGCGGCGAGGTCGGGTGCCCAGTACTGAGCCTGCCCGTTGGGCCCCATGATCCGTTCGTAGCCGCCCAGGCCGAGGTTGTCCTCAGCGGACACCCCACCGGCGTAGTCGAGGGCCTGCTTGCCCGTGAGCACCATGGCGCTGTCGGGCGTCATCACGAGGATGCCCCGTGTGTGCATCAGCATCGTCGCCTCTGCGTTCCAGTACGGCTGTGCGCCGACATTGATCCCGGCCACCACGATGTTGGCCTCGCCGCCCGCATTGGTGAACTCGACGAGACGGCGTAGCACGCGAGCCACCCAGTCGAGGTTCTCGCTGCCGCTGTTCATGGCGATGCGGGCTCCTGCGGAGAGTGCGAACCACTCGATCGGGGCGCCCAGGTCCTCGGCGAGGTCGATGGCGGCCAGCAGCCGTCGGCACTCGGCCTCGGCGATCGAGCCGAGGGCCTTGGTCGGATCCCCGAAGACGACGACGCGGGTCACGCCGTCGGGGTGGGCGGCGCTCGGCGTGCTCGCCACCCCGATCACCACCCCGGCCGTGTTCCGGCCCGGCGGTCGATCGACTGGCACGAGCCGGCCGTCGTCGCCATCGAGGTCGTGCTCGCTGAACGTGCCGCCGTGGCCCTGCACCATCGGCACCAGCTCGTAGGGGTACACGGTGCCGCGCCGCTGGGACTGGATGACCTTCTGGGTGTACTCGTCGATCGGGCGCAGCGGCTCGACCGGCGGATCGGTGAGTCGGACCGTCAGTCCGGTTCCTGGCTGCACCCCGACCCGCACCACCAGCTCCCGCCACCCATCACCGTCAGGCACTCGGCAGTGCACGAGCACCTGGTCGAGGCCCAACCCGTCGGTGATGGGCGCCAGCCGCGCGGCGACGGCCAGCAGCTCATCGATCGGTGTCTCGACCGGGGGCCAGACGTAGAGCTGCACCCGATTCCAGGCCAGGCTGGCGCCCTTGGGGTGGGCGGCCACCGCCACCCGCAGGCTGTCGAGGCAGCCGGCCAGCACCTGCTCGAGCTCCGGGAGCTCGGTGACCTGACCGGTGTGGTCCCGCACTGGCGTGAGGTCGCGCACCTCGGCCACCGCGATGAGCCGCTCGTCGGCCTGGTTGTCGCGGGCCACGCAGTCGAAGAGCACGACGTCCTGTGGTGACGGCAGGCGTTGCAGGTCGAAGTTGGCCAGCCGCCACAGGTGCAGGCGGTGGGTGATCATCGGGTGCAGGCCGCGGAACACCCGCTCCTCCGTGAAGGGACCGCCGGCCCGCCGGAAGGTGAGGACGTCGACCGTGGCGGGCCGGACGACGGTGCGGCACACCACCGCCACGACCCGATGCACGTCAGCGGGCAGATCCGCCGCCGCCAGCGCGTTGCTGAGGGCGGGGGCCGGATCGTCCCCGATGGGGTCGTCGAGGTAGAGGTCGACCAGGACCTCGTCGCCGGGTGGCCGGGTGCCGGCGACCGCGGCGATGTCGGCCAGCGCGGCGGCGACCTGGTCGAGGGACGACGGTGCCGCGAGCACGTGGAGCTGTCGGCCGTCATGCCGGTAGTCGGCGGCCACCACCGACCGCTCGCCCGCCACCTGGGTGCGGACGTGCTCGAGCTGGCGGATCTTGTAGTACCGCCGGGTGAGGACCTCGACCATGAGCGAGTCGGCGCCCGTGATCGGCTCGGCCAGCAGCGCCGCCAGCGGCTGCGGGCTGGCCACCAGCGCGTTCAGGTGCGCGGTCCGGTCCGGGGCGCCGGGATCGGCGGCCAAGTCGTGCAGGTGGACTCGCGCCGTCGACACCTCCACCTCCCGCGCGGCTTCGATCAGGGGCTGGTCGAAGCACCGGAAGCGCAGCGTCCGGGCTCGGTTGCCGACCACCGGGTAGCGGAGCTGCGTCGCCACGATCAAGCGGTCGAGCGTCTCTCGCAGGGCGGCACGGGCCTCCGGTTCCACCTGGTCGGCACTGCCCTCGAGGCCGTCCAGCAGGGCGAGGATCACCGGCAGATGGGCCGGGCCGCGCTGGTGGGCGAGGTGGATGCGGTGCAGGGCGGCGGCCAGCTCGGGTCGGAGCTCGAGGTCGGGCACGCCGTAGTGGGCAAGGGCACGAGCGAGGCTCTCTCGGAACCGCACGGGGAGGCCCTCGCGCTCGGCGTCGAGGGTCCGCAGATAGGTCCTGAAGTACTCCCTCGGGCTGCGGACGGCGGTGTCCCCGTCGAGGGACCCCTCGCGCCGGTTGCGGGTCAGCCCGCACAGATCGGCGAAGCACGACAGCACGCCGAGCTCGGCATGGAACAGGCCCTCGTCGACGCCGACGAGCTCGTCGCGATCACGCCGGTACTGGGTCATGAGCTCGGCCGCCGCCTCGGCGTCGAGGTCGTAGCCCTCGACGTAGCTGGTCAGGGCAGTGAGCCTCTGATGGCACTGGAGGAGCGGATCATCGGGCAGAGGTGTGGCGACCGACGCGAAGTCGAGACGACCGGTCGCGTTCGAGTCGCCCTCTGTGCTGAGCGGCTCGATCCGCACGAGGGCGGCGCCCGCCTCGACCTGCACGTTGGCCGCCACGAGCACGTCCCGCACGCGACCGGCCAGGGGTGCGGCGATGGTGACCTCCATCTTCATGGCCTCCACCACCACCAGCCGAGTGCCCACCTCGACGATCTCGTCGGGAGCCACCAGCACGGCCACCACGACCGCCGCGGCGGGAGCGCGCACCAGCCCGCCGTCGTCCCGGGTGAAGCGATGGGCGGCGCCGTCGACCTCGACGATGTGCTCGGGCCCGTCGGTCCACGACAGCGTGCGATGTGAGCCACCGCCCATGCGCAACCGGCCTCGGAACCGAGACACCCGCTCCAGGACAACGTCGAACACCTGATGATCGACGGTCAGCCGGTACCAGCCGTTGGGCCCGCCCTGCGCCACCCGCAACGAGTACTGGGCACCGCCGTGCGTCAGCTCCACGGTGTGGCCGATGTCCCGAGCGGCCTCAGGCCGGCCGCGGCTGGCCGACGCCAGGAAGCGATCGAGCCCGAGCGCGGCCTCTGCGTCGTAGGCATCGATCGCCGCGACCGCGGCGGCCGCCGGCCCGAGGCCCCGATCCGGCGTCAGCTCGGCGATGGTGCTCCGGTCCAGCCAGCCGGTGTCGACCTCACCGCTGACGACCTCCGGCCGCGCCAGCAGGTCGAGCAGGAACGACTTGTTCGTCATGCCGCCTCGCACGACCACGGCCAGGTCGAGCAGCGCTCGGCGCAGGCGAGCCAGCGCTTCGGGTCGGTCGCGGCCCCACACGATGACCTTGGCGATCATGGAGTCGAAGTCCGGGGGGATGACGTCACCCTCGGTCACGCCGGTGTCGATGCGCACCCCGGGCCCGGTGGGAACGGAGAAGAGCTCGATGGAGCCCGGGGCGGGCGCGAAGTCACGGGCCGGGTCTTCCGCGTTGAGACGGGCTTCGATGGCGTGCCCCTGCTCGGCCGGCGGATGCCCCTCCAACCGACCGCCTCGAGCGATGTGGAGCTGCAGCTTGACCAGGTCGACGCCGGTGGTGATCTCGGTGATCGGGTGCTCCACCTGCAAGCGGGTGTTGACCTCGAGGAAGGCAAAGGTCTGCTCCGCGGGCTGGTACAGGAACTCGACCGTGCCGGCACTGCGGTAGCCGGCATGGGCGCACAGCCGCTCGGCCGCCGCCTTCAGGTCCGCTTGCTGCTGGTCGGACAGGGCGGTGGACCGCGACTCCTCGATCACCTTCTGGTTGCGGCGCTGGATGGTGCAGTCGCGCACGCCGAGGGCCCAGACCGTGCCGTGGCCGTCGGCGATCACCTGCACCTCGACGTGGCGTGCCCGGCGCACCAATCGCTCCATGAACACGGTCGGGTCACCGAAGGACTTGGACGCCTCGGCGCGTGCGCTGTCGAAAGCGGTGGCCAGGTCCGCTTCCCGGGCTACGAGCCGGATGCCGCGGCCACCGCCCCCGGCCGTGGCCTTGACCATCAGCGGGTAGCCGATCAGGGCGGCGTGCCGGAACGCCTCGTCGACGTCGGCCACCGGGCCTCCGCTCCACGCGGCCACCGGCACGTCGACCGCCTCGGCCAGGCGCTTGGCGGCGATCTTGTCGCCCAGCGCGCGCATGACCGCGGCGCTCGGACCGAGGAAGGTGATGCCGCTCGCCTCGCAGCGCTCCACGAAGTCGGCGTGCTCGGACACGAACCCCCAGCCGGGCCACACCGCGTCAGCTCGGGCGGCGGTCAGCGCCGCCTCCAGCAGGTCGTAGTCGAGATAGGGGCTCGTGCCGGTGGTGGCGCGGGGCAGGTCGTCGAGGCACACCGCCTCGTCCGCTTCCCGCACGAACAGCGCCCGTGCCTCGGCTCGGGTGTGCAGCGCGATCGTGCGCAGGTCGATGGCCTGCTCCGCGGCGAACTCGCGGGCGGCGTGGATCAACCGCATCGCCGCCTCACCCCGGTTCACGATCGCAAGACGCCCGACGGTCTGGTTCATGCTGGGAGTCTCCCCTCGACCGGCACCACGATCGCGCGCGGAGGCGTCGGTCGGTGCTCGTAGCCCTCTGGCTGGCATCATCGATGGGTGCCGACGGTGCGACTGAACGACATCGACGTCTACTTCGAGCGCTCGGGTGACGGTCCACGACTCCTCTACCTGAACGGCTCCGGGACGACGCTTGCCACGGCTGCGATGGTGCTCGCACCGTTCCGCGAGGTCTTCGAGCTGGCCGCCCACGACCAGAGGGGCCTGGGTAGTACATCGATCCCCGATCGCCCGGCCACCATGTCTGATTACGCCGCCGATGCCGTGGCGCTGCTCGATCACCTCGAGTGGGAAACCGCCCGAGTGGTGGGCATCAGCTTCGGGGGAATGGTCGCGCAGGAGCTGGCTGTCACCATTCCGGAGCGCGTCGAGCGGCTCGCGCTGCTATGCACCTCACCTGGTGGGGCTGGCGGCTCGTCGTACCCGCTGCACGAGCTCGAGGACCTGCCCGCCGACGAGGCCGCGGCAATCGATCTGCGGATCCTCGACACTCGCTACTCGGCCGACTTCCTCGCGGAGCACCCGGTCGACCAGCTGATCGCCGACGTGATGGCCCAGCGCCGGGCAGGCGTCGAACCACCGGAGGTGAAGCGGGGCCGGATGGTGCAGCTCGAGGCGCGCCGACACCACGACGTGTGGGAACGCCTCGATCGGATCACCAGCCCCACGCTCGTGGCCGCAGGCCGGCACGACGGCATTGCCCCGCCGTCCAACGCCGAAGCCATCGCCAGCCGGATTCCCGACGTGGAGCTGCGCTGGTACGAGGGGGGCCACATCTTCTTCATGCAGGATCCGCAGGCTCTACCCGACGTGGTCGAGTTCCTCGCTCGGTAGTCCTACCAAACCCAGCCAAAAACGTGAACGATGTCGCGGAACGTCTGGGCACGATGTCCCGCGACATCACATAGGCGCCCTCGGCATGATTCGAACATGCGACACACGGTTTAGGAAACCGATGCTCTATCCCCTGAGCTACGAGGGCCTACCTTGCATTCTCCCTGGTCAGCGGCCTGCGGTGGTGCTGCCGACACCGGCCAGGATGCCCGCCGTGCCACACGCGTGCCACAACGAGGCAGCGGGTGGCGGTGACGGGCGGTCAATCGTGGCATGTCTCGGCGCCTCGTCTCGTGTCCCCGGGCACACCTCAGGTGGACTCTGCCGGACGTCGCCGCCACCCAAGAGGTTTCGCGCCGGCCCCGCCCTCGTAGCTCAGGGGATAGAGCATCGGTTTCCTAAACCGTGTGTCGCATGTTCGAATCATGCCGAGGG
>JBKJSO010000329.1:0-4526 GCA_046595835.1 Acidimicrobiales bacterium
CCGCCCGCTGGACGCCCCCGCTCGGGTCGCGCTCCATGCGCTTGGGGGCGCCGGTGAACCGAGCGGCCTGGTCCCTCCTGCGCACGCTCGGCGCCCGTGCCTTCCGCGACGACATCATCAACGCCGAGCGGGCACGCCTCGGGTTCGACCCGATCCGCTGCAACGGTGGGTGGGCCTGGACCGAGGCCGACGCGACGGTGGTGCTCGCGTCACGTCACTACTACGGCGACGGCGCCCCAGACTGGCCTGCCGTGACGTGGGGAGGGTTCTCGATCTGGCAGGGGCCCGACGGTCAGGCGCTCGACAGCGCGCTCGATCGCTACGTGGCAGCCGGCGAGCCACCGGTGCTCGTGATGCTCGGCACGTCCGCAGCCACGGGCGCAGGCGCGCAGTTCGCGCGCATCGCCGCGGACCTCGACCGACTCGGTCTGCGCTCGGTGCTCCTCGTCGGCGACGCCGCCAACCTGGCCGACGTCGCCGACCACCCCGGCGCGGCGACCTTCGCACCCGTCACCCAACTCCTCCCCCGCTGCCGCGTCGCGGTCGTCTCCGGCGCGCTCGGCGGCATCGCCGCCGCGCTCACCGCCGGCGTGCCCGTGGTGGTCCACCCCCAGCTGTTCGACCAGGTGTGGCACGGCCGTCGCGTTACGGAGCTCGGCGTGGGTCTGATGGCTCGCCGGACCGGCCAAGTGGCTGCCGCCGTCCGCCGCATCGCCGACGACCCGACCTTCACCCAACGCGCCGGCGCCCTTGCCGCTCGAATGGCCGAAGAAGACGGGGTGGCGGTGCTGGCCAAGACGGTCGAGTCGCTCCTCGGCGTCTGACCTCCGCTATGCCACGAGGCCGAGGCGGCGCAACGCCTGACCCTGGAAGCCGACGACCCCCGCGAGGAGGAACGCGGCTGCCCATGCCGCCGGGGGCACCCGACGCGTGATGTCACCGAGATCGGGCGCGACCGGGGCGGCTGGGGCGGCCGCCACGCGGCCGACGACGGCGGAGCGTCCGCCGCGAGCAACGACGCCATCAGCGAGCTCAGTGCCCGGCAGCGGTGATCCGCCAGCTTCCTCCGACGCAGCGGCGATCGTCGTCGGCGGCGCGGTGGTGATCGGCGCGGCGGTGGGTGCGGTGCTGGTCGGGGTGGGGGCGACCGTCGCGGACGGGGGCCGCTGGACGTTCGACGGCGGCGGCGCGGGCGGAGCGGAGGTGGGCGGCGGGGTCGGCGCGTCCTGCAGTCGGCGGAACACCTCGACCACCCACAGCCGACCGTCCGACGAGGTGACCACGCCCACCCCCAGCTGCGTCAGATCAGGGTCCAGGATGATGTCGCGATGCGTGGCGGAGTTCATGAAGGCTTGGTGCACCGAGCCGACGTCGAGGCCCACCCCGACGTTCTCGGCCACGATCGACCATCCCTGCACCTCAGAACCCAGGTTCGGGTTGTGGTAGGGCTCGCCCTTGTCGGCCATCCGCTGGGCATGGCGCCGGGCCACATCCTGGAGGTCGGCGGCGAAGGCCAGACCGCCGATGCCGCGCGACGAGCGCTCCTGTGCGATGTGGTCGAGGAAGCCACCCTCGGCATCAACCGGCTGCGCTCGCGCCGTGATCCCGCTCCCGAGGAGCAGTAGCACAGCCACGAGCAGGAGGCCGCCGCCGAAGCGGCGCAGGGCGACGATGCGGTTCTGTTCGGCGTGACCGGTTCGATCACCTGCCGTGGCGGCCTCGCGGCAGGCAGTGGTCCGGCGTCAGGTGGGGAGGCGCAGGGGTCGGCCGGAGCGTGCCGCGCGCCGCACGGCGGCCAGCTCCGCGAAGGCCGACCGCTGGGCGCGGAGGTGCTCGTCGAGATCGGAACGGGCGGCCTCGATGCGCGCCTCGAGCATCTGGCGCCGCTCGGCGAGGCCCTCGACGGCGTGGCTGCCGAACGCGGCAAGGCGCTCGCTGGCCACGTGCCACCGGGTGCGGAAGAGACCGACGTCGAAGTGCCCGCTGCCGATGAGGCCCGTCGTGAGGATCGCCTCGCTCGGGCGCTTCAGATCACGGACGATGCCCACCCGGCTCAGTCCCCAGAGGACGTAGTAGCTCGGATCCCATTGATACCAGTGGAAGGCCTGTCGGGCACTGGCTTGGTAGTGGTGGTGGTTGTTGTGCCACCCCTCACCGTTGGTGAGCAGCGCGATGACGAACGAGTTGCGGCTCGTGTCGAAGGTGACGTACCGGCGCCGACCCACCACGTGGGCCATGGAGTTCACCAGGAACGTCCCGTGCCAGAGCAGCACGGTCGATAGCCCGAACCCGACCACCAGACCAGACCAGCCGCCGAAGGCGAGACACCCTGCGGCCAGTGCCACCCAGCCGACCCAGTCGTTGCGGTTCAGCCACCGCAGCTCGGGGTACTTGGCGAAGTCCTGCAGGCGGCTCTCGTCGGTGGCGCCGTATTTGTCGCAGAGGATCCACCCCACGTGGCTCCACCAGAAGCCCCGGATCGGTGAGTGCACCTCGAGCTCGGTGTCGGAGTGGCGATGGTGGTCGCGGTGGTGCGCCGCCCACCACAGCGGCCCCTTCTGCAGGGCGGTGGTGCCGCCAAGCGCCATCACGAGCTGCGCCGCGCGGCCGAGGCGGTAGGCGCGGTGTGAGAAGTAGCGGTGGTAGCCGGCCGTGATGAAGAACATCCGGCCGAAGTAGAGCGCCGCACAGAGGATCACCGCCCGAGCGGGGACGCCCGTCCAGATCATGGCGATCGGGATCAGGTGGAAGGCCAGGAACGGCAGCGAGGTGGCGAGGTTGAGCCGCTCATCGGCGGCGCGTGGTGTGGCGGGCAAGCACGGACTCCTGGGGGCGACGAGTCAGCCAGCCTACCGACCGGTAGGTAGGCCAGCACAAGCGGGGGCCGACTGGTGTGGTTGGCTGGGCGCCATGCCGCGCCTCACCGCCACGCGACACGCCCGCAAGCCCGATCCCGTCAGAGAGCGAGCGCCGATGGATCCGACACCCGAGCAGGTTGCTGCGGGCCATGCCTTCTACACCCGGCGATCGCTGGCGGTGTACGACCTCGCCATCTTGGGGTACTTCTCGCGCCTCGCGTGGCGATGTCCTGCGGCGCGGGTGCTCGCGCACTACGACCGACACGTCTCAGCGAACCACCTCGACGTAGGGGTCGGGACCGGCTACTTCCTGGACCGCTGCGCCTTCCCGTCCCCGCCCGACCGTCCTCGGCTCGGCCTGCTGGACCTCAGCACCACCTGCCTCGAGGTTGCAAGCAAGCGGGTCGCCCGATTCGGTCCCGAGGTCATCGAAGCGAACGTGCTCGAGCCGATCTCCTACCACGGGCCTCGGTTCGATTCGGTGGGGCTGAACTACCTGCTGCACTGCCTGCCCGGCGACATGGGGTCAAAGGCCGTCGCGCTCGACCACCTGATCGCGCTGGCCAATCCCGGCGCCACCGTGTTCGGCGCCACACTGCTGCACGACGGCGTGCCGCGGAACTGGTTCGCCCGCAAGTTGATGGCCCGCAACAACGCCCACGGGATCTTCTCCAACGCCTCTGACAGCCTCGACAGCTTGCGCTCAGCGATCTCGGAGCGCCTCTCAGGATCATCGATCGAGGTGGTCGGCTGCGTCGGCCTGTTCGCCGGAACCGTCTAGGGCCGTGCGTGCCACGGAGCTCCTCGGGACCGAGCGCGACGAGACCTGGGCAGGATCCGAGCGCTGTGGCCCCAGATCGACACACCCTCGAACGGCGCGCCGCCCGTGCCGTCCCGGTGTTCCGGCTGTAGCCGATTCAGTCGCACGCCCCACCGTCGGGCGGTGTTGGTGGTGTGGTGTATGTGGCTGATGTGAGCTGAAATGCACCCGTAAGGCACCGAAGAGTGTCACACCCCCTGAGTTAGATGGTGGACATGGGAAAGGACCTGTCGTCGGAGGTCGTGGCCAAGGAGGCCCGCATGGCGCTGGCCGACCTTGCCTCCCGCGACCTCACGGGCCTCACCGATGCCGAGATCGAGGAGCACGCCGTCGCCACTGCTGAGCTGCTCCGCCTGGCCGAGGCCGCCCACGTCTCGGCGCTGGCGAGGTTGGATGTGTCAGGGGCATGGGCGCCGTCGGGGGCGCGGTCGGCGGCCCACTACGTCGGTTGGAAGGGCCACCTCCCGCTGCCACGGGCCAAGGCCCTCCAACGATGCGGCCGTCAGCCCCGGGATCTGCCCGCCGCGGCCGACGCGTTCACGGCGGGACGGATCACCGTCGATCATGTGCGACTGCTGGCCCACGCGCGCAGCACGGCACCCGATGCGTTCGCCGCCGACGAGGCGCGGCTCGTGGACCTGGCGAGCTCGCTGCTGTTCAGCCGCTTCGGGATCGACGTCGGCGTGCGCCGACGCCTCTTCACCGGCGCCACCCGCACCGCGGTCCACGCCCGCGACCGCAGCTGCACCCACCCGAGCTGCGTCGAGCCGCTCGACCGCTGTCAGGGCGACCACGTGGTCCCCTGGAGCCGAGGCGGCCACACCTCCCAGGCCAACGGGGAGGACAAG
>JBKJSO010000038.1:0-4414 GCA_046595835.1 Acidimicrobiales bacterium
ACGGTGCCGGCAAGGTCGGCCTGGGCTACGGCAAGGCTAAGGAGGTGCCCGCCGCCATCCAGAAGGGGATCGAGGAGGCGAAGAAGGAACTCTTCGATGTCCCGTTGGCCGGTAGCACCATCACCCACCCCATCCTGGGCGAGCGCGGCGCCGGTCGCGTCCTGCTCAAGCCCGCCGCCCCCGGTACCGGCGTGATCGCCGGTGGCGCTGCCCGCGCCATCCTTGAGGAGGCCGGCGTACACGACGTGCTGTGCAAGTCGCTTGGCTCGTCGAACCACATCAACGTGGCCCGAGCCACGATCGCCGGACTCAAGGGCCTCAAGCGCCCCGACGAGATCGCTCGCCTCCGTGGCCTCGACGCCGACACCTTCGTGCCCAAGGGCATGCTGGCGGCCTACAACCTCAGCGAGCGCGGCCCGCAGACGCATGTTCCCGAAGAGGTCGCATGATGGCTGACGAGGCGACGATCACCGTCACCCAGATCCGCTCGGCCATCGGCACGAAGCCCAAGCAGCGTGGCACGCTGCGGGCGCTCGGGCTCGGCCGCATCGGCAAGTCCAACACCCTCCCTGATCGACCCGAGATCCGAGGGATGCTGGCCCGCGTGCCACACCTCATCTTGGTTGAGGAGCAGCAGTGAGCCCCATCAAGATCCACGACCTCCAGCCGGTCCCCGGCTCCAACCGTCGCAAGAAGCGCGTCGGCCGCGGCATCGCTGGCAAGGGCGGCAAGACCGCTGGCCGCGGCACGAAGGGCCAGAAGGCCCGCAGCAAGGTCCCGGCCTCCTTCGAGGGCGGGCAGATGCCGCTGCACATGCGCCTCCCGAAGCTCAAGGGCTTCAACAACCCGTTCCGGGTGGAGTACCAGGGCATCAACCTCGACGTGATCGAGGGAACCGAGCTCGCCGAGGTCAGCCCCACGACGCTGCACGCCAAGGGCCTCGCCCACAAGGGCGCCCTCATCAAGGTGCTCGGCCGGGGTGAGCTCACCCGAGCGGTCACCGTGAAGGCTCACGCCTTCTCGAAGTCCGCCGAGGCAGCCATCGTCGCCGCCGGCGGTACGGTTGAGATCTTGCCGAAGCCGTGGGGCGATCGTCGTCCCCCGGTGCAGGGCAACCAGTTCGCCAACCGCTGATCAACTTCGTCCGCTGCCGCTGGCAGCGCCGCTGACCAGGAGCCCAGCCCGTGCTGTCCAGCGTCCGCAACACCTTCAGGGTCCCTGACCTTCGGGGGAAGATCCTCTTCACCCTGCTGATGATCGCGGTGTACCGGATCGGGGCATTCCTCCCCGCTCCGGGCATCGATCTCGACGCGGTCCAGGAGCTCAAGCGCCAAGCCGATCAGGGCGGTGGCGTGGTGGGCTTCCTGCAGCTGTTCTCGGGCCGCGCCCTCACTCAGTTCGCCCTGTTCGCGCTGGGGATCATGCCTTACATCACCAGCTCGATCATCATGCAGATCCTCACGGTGGTGATCCCCAAGCTCGAGGAGTGGCAGGAGATGGGCGCTGTGGGGCAGCGCAAGATCACGCAGTGGACGCGCTACCTCGCCGTGTCGATCGCCCTCCTGCAGTCCACCGGCCTCGCCTTCCTGTTCCACAACGGTGGTGGCGGGCTGCTCGGCGGCCGGGGCAACGCCACGGGCCTCGACGTGCTCCCAAACTTCACCCCGTTCCGCGTGATCATCGTGGTGATGACGCTCACCGCGGGCACCGCTCTGCTCATGTGGATGGGTGAGCTGATCAGCCAGCGCGGCATCGGCAACGGCATGTCGCTGCTGATCTTCGCCTCCGTGGTGAGCTCGTTCCCGGGGGCGGGGGCTCGGCTCAACGCCGAGAAGGGGACCACGCTGCTCCTCCTGCTGCTCCTGCTGGCCATCGTGCTGCTCGTCGGCATCGTGTTCATCGAGCAGGGGCAACGGCGGGTGCCCGTGCAGTTCGCGAAGCGCGTCGTGGGTCGGCGCATGTACGGCGGCCAGAGCACCTACATCCCGCTCAAGGTGAACCAGTCGGGCGTGATCCCGATCATCTTCGCCAGCTCGGTGCTCTACCTGCCGATCCTGCTCACCAACGTCCTGCCCTCCAGTGGCTGGGGAGCCGCGGTCCAGCGCTGGGTCAACGGCAACCTCGTGCAGCCCGACTCCATCTTCTACGTCGTGATCTACGGCCTGCTCATCATCGGGTTCGCCTACTTCTACACAGCGATCGCCTTCGATCCGGCGCAGCAGGCCGAGAACATCCGCAAGCAGGGTGGCTTCATCCCCGGCATCCGTCCCGGTCCCCAGACCGAGCGCTACCTGGGCAAGATCCTGTCCCGGATCACGCTGCCGGGCGCGCTCTTCGTGGCCTTCATCGCCCTGCTGCCGTCGCTGCTCCTGGCCTTCGCGAACGTACGGAACTTCCCCTTTGCTGGCACGTCCATCCTCATCGCCGTCGGCGTCGCGCTCGAGACGATGAAGCAGATCGACAGTCAGCTGATGATGCGCAACTACGAGGGCTTCCTCAAGTGAGGACCCCGGGGGTTCAGCGGTGATCCCCGGAGCCCGGTTGGTCCTGCTGGGTCGCCAGGGTGCTGGAAAGGGGACGCAGTGCGTCCGTCTGTCGCGCCACTACGTCGTGCCCCACATCTCCACCGGCGACATGCTCCGATCGGCCGTCCGCGAGGGCACCGAGTTCGGGCGCAAGGCCAAAGAGATCATGGACCTTGGCGATCTCGTCTCCGACGAGATCATGGGCGGGGTGGTCGACGAGCGTCTCGACCGGGACGACACCCGCCAGCGCGGGTACATCCTCGACGGCTTCCCTCGCACCGTGGGGCAAGCCGAGCTGCTCGCCAAGATCACGGCCAGCGGGCCGCTCGACCTCGTCATCGACCTCGTGGTGCCCACAGATGTGGTGCTCGAGCGCCTGGCCAGCCGTCGAGTCTGCAGCGACTGTGGCGCCAACTACTCCGTCGACACGCCACCGAAGTACGGCTGGGTGTGCGACAACTGCGGCGGCGACGTCGTGCAACGGGCCGACGACACGCCCGAGGCCATCCAGAAGCGCCTCGACCTCTACGAACGGGAGACGGCCCCGCTCATCGCGTGGTACGCCGATCGCCAGATGCTCACCGAGGTCGACGGGCTGGGCGCGGCCGAGGACGTGACGGCGCGGCTTGTCGCGGCGATCGACGCCCGCCGGGCGTAGGTGCGCTGGCGATGAAGCGGTCGGCCTCTGACCTCGCCAAGATGCGCAGGGCCGGCCGGGTGGTGGCGGAGATGCACGAGCGCATCCGGGGGGCCGTGCGCCCAGGTGTCACCACGGCACAGCTTGACGCCGTGGGCCGTGACGTCATCGACCGACGGGGGGCACGTTCCAACTTCCTCGGCTACCACGGGTTCCCGGCTGTGATCTGCGCGTCGCCCAACGACGTCATCGTCCATGGGATCCCCGGGCCGCATGTGCTCCACGAGGGCGACATCGTCTCGATCGACTGCGGGGCCATCGTCGATGGCTGGCATGGCGACGCGGCCTTCACCATGGGGGTGGGCGCCATCGACGCCGACGCCTCCCGCCTCATCGATGTCACCGAGCGCTCCCTTCAGGCCGGCATCGCCGCCATGCAGCCGGGGGGTCGGCTGTCCGACATCGGTGCCGCAGTGCAGCGCGTGGCGGAGACAGGTGGGTTCTCGGTGGTCCGGGAGTACACGGGCCACGGGATCGGTCTCGCCATGCACGAGGAGCCCGACGTGCCCAACTGGGGACGTCCCGGCAGGGGCCGCAAGCTGGGACCGGGGCAGACCTACGCCGTGGAGCCCATGGTGTGCGCTGGCCGGGCCGACACCCGGCTGCTCGACGACGGCTGGACGGTGGTCACCGCCGACGGCAGCTGGGCCGCCCACGCCGAGCACACCATCGCCATCACCGAGCACGGCCCGGAGATCCTCACCCTGGCGTGAGTCGGCGGCTACGATGTCGGTTCCTGCACGAGCTGCGGTGGCCCTGTACGCCATCGGCTCGCCCGCCGAATCCCGGTCGCTCCTCGCTCTCAGCGTCGAGTTGGACCTCCGGCGTGCCCGCGCTAGCATCTCCCTTCGGCCCTGGGTCGACTCCGCTGTCTGCACGCGCCCCGTGCACCGGTCGGGGCGGCCCGTCACGAATCTGCAGGAGCACCACCCTGGCCAAGCCCAAGGAAGACGCGATCGTCCTGGAAGGGACGGTTACCGAGCCCCTCCCGAACGCGATGTTCCGGGTCGAGCTCGAGAACGGTCACAAGGTCTTGGCCCACATCTCCGGGAAGATGCGCATGCACTACATCCGCATCCTGCCCGGTGACCGTGTCCAGGTGGAGCTCACCCCGTACGACCTCAGTCGAGGTCGGATCACCTACCGCTACAAGTGAACGAGAGCAGCGATGAAGGTTCGACCGAGCGTCAAG